>NZ_BBOX01000058.1 GCF_001553455.1 Streptomyces hygroscopicus subsp. hygroscopicus | reverse complement strand
CGGCGGCACCGCGTCACCGCGGTGTCCTCGCGTGAACGGATGGGGGTCCGGGCGCCGATCATGGCGCGGGGTGTCCGGGTGCCGGTCGGCGCGGGACCCGGGCGGCGCCCGGACGCGGGGGCGTCGGCACACGCCCCGTGCTCAGCGCGGGGGGCGTTCGTCGGGACGGCGCCCGGACGCGGGGCGCCGGGCCCCCGCCTCCATCCGGCACGGCGTGATCAGTCGCCGGTGGCGCCGTCGATCCGCTCGCGTATCAGGTCGGCGTGGCCGTTGTGGCGGGCGTACTCCTCGATCATGTGCAGATAGATCCAGCGCAGGCTGTAGTCCCCGCGGCCGGGGCGGGCGACGACATCGTCCAGGTGGCGGCCCGCGGCGGCCTCCTTGGCCCTGGCGATCTCCTCCCGCCAGACGGCGAAGCAGTCCTTCGCGGTGTCCTCGCCGGTGACGCGGAAATCCCCGTCGGGGTCCTGGTCGCTGTACCAGATCGGCGGTGCGTCCTCCTGGGCGAGCACCCGCCGGAACCAGCTCCGCTCGACCTCGGCCATGTGCCGTACGAGTCCGAGCAGGGTCAGCCCGGACGGCGGCGCGGACGCCTCCCTCAGCTGTGCGTCGTCCAGGCCCTGGCACTTGAGGGCGAGGGTGGCGCGGTGGAAGTCGAGCCACCCCTCCAGGCTGGTGCGTTCGTCGGCGGTCCGGGGCGGTTCGGGTCGTTCCGTGGTCGTCATGGCGGTCATGATGGCGGGCAGGTCACCCGGCCGCCACACGTTATCCGTTCAGCATCCCGCGCAGCAGCTCCTCGAGGCCGGTGCGCAGCGTCGCGCGGTCGGGTACGGCGTCGTGGTCGGCGCCCGCTGCGCAGCTGAACATCAGCCCCTCGCACCAGGCGACCAGTGACCGCGCGTGGCGCCGGGGTTCGGCGGAGCCCAGCGCCGTCATCATCGCCTCGAGCGGCTCCCGGAAGCCGCGCCCGGTCGCGTCGTAGAACTCCCGCAGCTCCGGGCGGCGGGTCGCCTCCAGTGCGAGTTCGTAGCGGGCGATCAGCAGGTCGGGCTGGGCGGTGAGCGAGCGGTGCAGGGCGAGCGAGAGCGCGTCGGCCGTCCCGGCGACCGGATCGGCCCCGTCCGGCGCCGCACCGGCGGTCCGTGGCATCTCGTCGGGTGTCAGCACCTCCGCCTCCCGCTGGGCCAGCCGCCGGACCGCCGTCTTCAGCAGGGCGGCGCGGGTCCGGGCGTGATTCGAGGTGGAGCCGAGCGGAAGCCCGGCCGCCTCGTCCACCGCGCGGTGCGTCAGCCCCCGCATCCCGCGCTCGGCCAGCAGCGCGAGGGCGGTGTCGGCGATCAGCCCGGCGCGGGGGGACCCGGAAGCGGAGGCGGCGGAGGCGGCGGTGCGATCAGCGGTCATGGGGTCAACCTAAGCCCATCCGGCGCGCCCACTACAGGTGTAGTACGATGGTGCGTACTACACCTGTAGTTGAATCGGAGGAGTCATGCGGCAACCCCGTGCCCTGGTCATCGGCGCCGGAGTCGGCGGGCTCACCGCCGCCGCGGCCCTGCACCGCCGCGGCTGGTCCGTCACCGTCCTGGAGCGCGCCGCCCGCCTCGAGCCGGTCGGCGCCGGGATCTCGCTCGCCCCCAACTCCCAGCGCGCCCTGGACGCGATCGACCTCGGCGACGACGTCCGCGCCCTCGCCGCCTGGCAGGGCGGCGGCGCACTGCGCACCCCCCGGGGCCGCCGGCTCTCCCGGATGGACAGCGCGGCGATGGCCGAGCGGTTCGGCGGCCCGCTGGTCCTGCTCCACCGCGCCACCCTTGTCGATCTGCTCGTCTCCCGGCTGCCCGGGGGAGCGGTCCGCACCGGGACCGCCGCCGCCCTGGCCGACCCCGGCGACGCCGGCCGCCCGGCCCGGGTCACCACCGAGGACGGCGGGTACGAGGCGGACCTCGTCATCGGCGCCGACGGCATCGACTCGGCCGTCCGCCGCGGCCTCTTCCCGGACCACCCCGGGCCCCGCTACGCCGGATTCACCACCTGGCGCCTCGTCATCCCGGACCCCGGCCGGCCCTTCGAGCCCCATGAGACCTGGGGGAGGGGCCGGATCTGGGGCACCCAGCCGCTGAAGGACGGCCGGGTCTACGCCTACGCGGCGGCCGTCGCCGAGCCCGGCGGCCACGCCCCCGACGACGAGAGGTCCGAACTGCTGCGGCTCTACGGCGACTGGCACCGGCCCGTCCCCGATGTCCTCGCCGCCGCCGCGCCGCCGGACGTACTGCGCCATGACATCCGGTACCTGGCCGAGCCCCTGCCCGCCTACCACCGGGGCCGGGTCGCCCTGGTCGGCGACGCCGCCCACGCGATGGCCCCCACCCTGGGGCAGGGCGGCAACCAGGCCATCGAGGACGCCGTCGTCCTCGCCCACCATCTGGCCCCCGGCACCGGCGACCCCTCGGCCGCCCTGGCCGCCTACACCCGCGACCGGCTGCCCCGCACGACGGACGTGGTGCGCCGCTCGGCGCGCGCCGCCCGCGCGATCACCCTCACCAGCGCCCCCGCCACCGCCCTCCGCGATGCCGCGATCGCCGTCGCCGGCCGTCTCGTCCCCGGGCTGGCCCTGCGCTCCTTCGACGGCATCGCGGACTGGCACCCGCCCACCCGCACGTATCCTTCGGTAGCACAGCGGAAGGCGTGACCGGGACCGGGGAGATCCGGCGGAACCCCGGCAGGACCCGGGAGCTCCCGGGAGGACGAGGAGGCACCGTGAGGGTCGGCTGCATCGGGCTCGGCGACATCGCGCAGAAGGGGTATCTGCCCGTGCTCATGGCCCGCCCTGGTCTGGAGCCGCATCTGCACACCCGCACCCCCGCCACCCTCCAGCGGGTCGCCGACACCTACCGCCTCCCCGCTGCCCAGCGCCACGCCGACCTCGACTCGCTGCTCGCGGCCGGGCTCGACGCGGCCTTCGTACACGCCTCGACCGGCGCCCACGCCGGCCTCGTCACCCGGCTGATCGAGGCCGGGGTGCCCACCTACGTCGACAAGCCGCTCGCGTACCACCTCGCCGACAGCGAGCGGCTGGTGCGGCTCGCCGAGGAGCGCGGGGTGAGCCTGATGGTCGGCTTCAACCGGCGTTACGCGCCCGGCTACGCGCAGTGCCTGGACCATCCGCGCGAGCTGATACTGCTGCAGAAGAACCGCGTCGGCCTCGCCGAGGACCCGCGCACCCTCGTCCTCGACGACTTCATCCACGTCGTCGACACGCTGCGCTTCCTCGCGCCCGGCCCGGTGGACCACATCGACGTGCGGGCCAGGATCCGCGACGGGCTGATGCACCACGTGGTGCTGCACCTGTCCGGGGACGGGTTCACCGCCCTCGGCGTGATGAACCGGATGAGCGGCTCCACCGAGGAGGTCCTGGAGGTCTCCGGCCAGGACACCAAGCGGCAGGTGCTCAACCTCGCCGAGGTCGTGGACCACAAGGGCCAGCCGAGCGTGCGCCGCCGGGGCGACTGGGTGCCGGTGGCGCGGCAGCGCGGGATCGAGCAGATCACCGACGCCTTCCTGGACGCGGTGCGCGCCGGGCGGCGGATCGGCGCCGAGGACCCGCTGCGCACCCATGAACTGTGCGAACGGGTCGTCAGGGACGCCCTGGAGTCGGCTGGTCTGCCCGCTGATCCGGCGGCCGGGCCCGCGGCCCGTCCGTCCGCGGGGCCGATGGCTCGTCCGACGGCCGGTCCGTCCGCCGTCTGAGCGCCCGGCCCCCCTCGGCCGCGCAGAAGACGGCGAGCGCCGCCACCGCCCCGTACACCGGCCAGGGCCCGATGCGCACGTACGGGCTCGTGCCCCGCCCCAGCGGCACCGAGTAGACGGTGACGGCGCTGGTGCCGGTGGACATCCGGGGGCCCACCGGCTCGCCGCGCGGTCCGAACACCGCGCTCTGGCCGGTCAGCGTGGCGTGCACCATCGGCCGCCAGGTCTCGGCGGCGCGCAGCGCGGCCAGCGAGGCGTGCTGCTCGGGCGCCCAACTGTGCTGGAAAGTCGAGGTCGAGGACTGGACGACCAGCATCCGGGCGCCGTCCCGCACCAGGTTCCGGCTCATGTCCGGGAACGCCGACTCGAAGCACACCAGCGGGCCGATCCGCAAGGCCCCCGGCAGCCTCATCACCACCTGCCGGGTGCCCCGTTGGCGGTCCTCACCGGCCGCCTTGCCCACCGAAGTGGCCCAGCCCAGCAGCGGCCGGGCCGGGATGTACTCCCCGAAGGGGACCAACCGCATCTTGTCGTAGCGCTGCCCGGTCGGCCCGTCCGGTCCGATCAGCACCGAGCTCTTGTAGATCCCGGGCCGGTCGCTGCGCCGCGCGTCCACGTTGACCAGCAGATCCGCGCCGACCCTCCGGGACAGCGCGGCCAGCCGCCGGCTCAGCTCCGGATGGCCGGTCAGGTCCTGGCCGACGCTGCTCTCGCCCCACACCACCAGGTCGACCCGGCGGCCGGCCAGCTGCCGGGTCAGCTCCGCGCCGCGCTCGAAGCGCGGCCCCGGCCCCCGGACGACCCCCGGCTGCACCACCGCGATCCGCGCCGTCCCGGACTCCTGGGCCGGTGGCGCCCACATCCACACCCCGGCCGCCACGGCGCCGCACGCCGTGAGCCCGGCCAGCGCCACCGTACGGGCCCGGGCCACCGCGATCAGCACGGTCACCGTCACGTTCACCACGACCAGCAGAAAACCGAGCAGCCACACCCCGCCCACCGAGGCCAGCCGCAGCGCGGGCGCTACCTGCCACTGGCTCGCGCCCAGCAGCCCCCACGGCCCGCCGAGGTACTGCCAGGACCGGACGAGTTCGGCCATCAGCCATGCGGACGGCAGCAGCACCAGCGCCGCCGCCACCCGCCCGGGACCCGGGCGGCCGTGCAGCAGCCGGTGCGTCAGCCAGCCCCAGGGCGCCCACAACAGCCCCAGCAGCAGCGCCAGTATCACGATGAACACATGCAGGCTCGGCATCAGCCAGTGGTGCACCGCGAGCAGGAATCCGGCGCCGCCCAGCCAGCCGTCCAGCACGGCCCGGCGGCCGGTGGGCGCCGAGCGCACCAGCAGCAGCCAGGGCACCAGGGCGACATACGCCCACCACCACAGCGAGGGCTCGGGGAAGGCCGGTGCGGGCAGCGCGCCCGCCGCCATCGCCATCGCACCGCGCCACCACGGGGAGGCGAACCGCCGCCTCCACAGGTCCTCGCCGCCGGCCGGCTCCCGCACTCCGGACGCTCCCCTCCTGTCGGCCCAGGGCCAGTGTGCGGCAGGCGGCCGATCATGAACAGGGCGGGGGTGCGCCGGGGCGTGCCTCATGCCGGTTCCGGGAGGTCTTGTTCGGCCCAGATGAGCTTGCCGCCCTCGGTGTAGCGGGTTCCCCAGCGGCGGGTCAGCTGGGCGACGAGGAACAGTCCGCGGCCGCCCTCGTCGGTGGTGCGGGCGTGGCGCAGCCGCGGTGAGGTGCTGCTGGTATCGGTGACCTCGCAGATCAGCACCTCGTGCCGGATCAGCCGCAGCCGGATGGGGCCGGTGCCGTGGCGGATGGCGTTGGTGACCAGCTCGCTGACGATCAGCTCCGTGGTCGTCATCAGATCCTCCAGGCCCCACTCGGCGAGCCGGTGGATCGCCAGGGAGCGGGCGCCGGCGACCACGGCCGGGTCGGAGGGCAGGTCCCAGGAGACGACGTCCCCGGGGTCCAGACCGCGGGTACGGGCCAGCAGCAGGGCCACATCGTCGGACTGCGGGCGGGTGAGCAGCGTGGTGACCACCGTGGAGCACAGCTCCTCCAGCGGCAGCGCGGTCCGGCCCAGGGCGTCGCGCAGCCGGCCGAGGCCGACGTCGACGTCCTGGTCGCAGTTCTCGATCAGCCCGTCGGTGTAGAGGGCGATCAGGCTTCCGGCGGGCAGCTCCAGCTCCGCCGATTCGAACGGCAGCGACCCGAGGCCCAGCGGGGGACCGGCCGGCAGCGGAGGGAAGGAGACCTCGCCCGAGAGGTCCACGACCGCGGGGGCGGGGTGTCCCGCCCGTGCCATCGTGCACCGCTGGGTGACCGGGTCGTAGACCGCGTACAGACAGGTGGCGCCCAGCACCGTGGCGGCCACCCCCTCCTGTCCGGTCTCCTCCTCGGTGAGCCGGATGACCAGGTCGTCGAGGTGGGCCAGCAGCTCCTCGGGCAGCAGATCCATATCGGCGAGCGTGTGGACGGCGGTCCGCAGCCGCCCCATGGTCGCCGCGGCGTTGATGCCGTGTCCGACCACATCGCCGACCACCAGCGCGACCCGGGCACCGGACAGCGGGATCACATCGAACCAGTCGCCGCCGACCCCGTTGCGGGCGCCCGTGGGGAGATAGCGCGAGGCCACCTCGACGGCCTGGCCGCCGGACAGGGCGTGCGGCAGCAGGCTGCGCTGGAGGGCCAGCGCGGTGGCGTGCTCACGGCTGTAGCGGCGGGCGTTGTCGATCCACAGCGCGGCCCGCGCGACCAGCTCCTCGGCGAGCAGCAGATCGTCCTCCTCGAACGGGTTCGGCTGCCGGGAGCGGACGAACGAGGCCACGCCCAACAGGGCGCCGCGCGCCCTGATCGGCGCCACCATCAGCGAGTGCATCCCGAACTCGCGCACCTTCGCCGTCCGCGCCGGATCCTCGCCGGCCCAGGCCCTGATGGAGACGTCCATCACGGGGTCGAGCAGCGCCTCCCCGGAGAAGCAGCAGCGGGCCACGGGGGACGAGGGATAGATGGTGACCGGCTCCCCGGCCGTGGTGATGGACTCCGGGCACCCCTCCCGGATCGACGCCTGACCGGCGCGGCGGAAGGCGGGCAGGGTCCGGCCCGGGGACTCCACGGGATCCTCGCCGTGCAGAACCGACTCCAGCAGGTCGACGGTGACGAAGTCGGCGAGCCGCTCCACCGCGAAGTCGGCCAGCTCCTGGGCGGTGCGCATGACGTCCAGGGTGTTGCCGATGCGCGCGCCGGCCTCGTTGAGCAGCGCCAGCCGCTCCCGGGCCCGCCAGCGATCGGTGACGTCGATGACCATGTAGCACAGGCCCATCGGCCGGCCCTCGGCGTTGTCCAGCCGGAAGAACGACGTCGAGTAGGCGTGTTCGCGGGTCGGCTCGGCCATCGTCCAGCCCTGGTACTCGTAGTCGACCACCGGCTTGCCGGTCTTCAGCACCTGCCGCATCTGCGCTTCGATCGCCTCGGCGTTCAGCCCCGGCAGGAAGTCCCCCATCCGGTGCCCCAGCCGGTCCGGCCGCGGCACCCCGCCGTAGCGCTCCAGCGTGTCATTGATCCACACGTACCGCAGACCCGGGTCCAGCACGGCTATCCCGACCGGCGAGCGGGTCAGGAGCCCCTGGAGCAGTGAGCCGCTGAGCGCCCAGGACGGGATGGAGCCCACATCGATCCCGGACACCAGCCAGGAGGTGCCGCCTTCCGGATCGCGCAGCGCGGAGACCCGCAGCTGCACCTCGATCCGCCGGCCGTCCCGGTGCCGGGCCCGCCCCAGCCCGTGCCAGCCGCCGTGCGCCCGGCACCACGCGGCGATCGCCTCGGCCTTGGCCATGTCCTCCGGCGCCGCCAGCAACGTCCTGGCCGGCTGCTTCATCACCTCCGCCGCCGGATAGCCGAGGAGTCTCTCCGCCGTCGGGGTCCAGCCGGTGATGGTCCCCCGGGCGTCGATCAGCGCCGCGGCCGCATCCGCCATGTCGAAGGGGACATGCGTCTCGGTCGGCGCGATTCCCTGGGGGCTGGCCATCGCACCCGTCCCGTCTGCGGATACATTTCCCTCCATACTATGACCTCCGGTCCTTCCGGGCCGTGGGCATCCCCGGCCCGGGAGGGCCGAAGAGCCCACATCCCACGGAACGGGCGCCAAGAGGCGGAAAGGCCGCGCTTGACAATCCTCCGGTGGACACCCGAGGATCTGCCGCGTGAACTTGTCAGACAGCCAGACAGGTGTGGGATCCGATCTCCCTCGCCGGGTGAGCGCGATGGAAGCGGTTCTCGCCCACCTCCGGGAAGCGATCGAACGCGGCGACTACGCGGTGGGGGACAAGCTCCCCTCCGAGGCGGAGCTGTGCCGTCGCCTCGAGGTGAGCCGACCGGTGCTGCGTGAGGCCCTCCGGGCCCTGCAGACCATGGGGCTGACCGCCTCGCGCACCGGCAAGGGCACCTTCGTCATCTCCAGCGGGCCGGTGGCGGACCCCACCTTCGGCGACTACGCCGCGAGCGACCTGATGGAGGTGCGCCGGCACATCGAGATCCCGGTGGCGGGCTACGCGGCGCAGCGCCGCCGCGCCGAGGACCTCGACCACCTGTCCCATCTGCTGGAGCGGATGGAGCGGGAGACCGACACCACCGCCTGGGTGGCGATGGACACGCTGTTCCACCTCGCCGTCGCCCAGGCGGCCCGGAATCCGGTCTTCCGGCGGGTCATCGAGGAGATCCGCGACGCTCTGGCCCGGCAGTCGGCGTTCCTCACCGAACTCGGCGGCCGCCGCGAGCAGTCGAACCGGGAGCACCGGGCGATCGTCGAGGCGCTCGCCGACGGGTCCGAGCACGACGCGGTGGAGGCGATGACCCACCACCTCAGACGTGTGGAGACCACCCTGACCTCCATCGTGCGGCCCGCCACGGCGGACGGCCGGACGACGGCACCGGCGGAAGACGGACGGCGGAGGTGAGCGCGTACTCCCTCCGCCGGGAGGGCGCCGGTGGGCGGCGGACCCGGCCGGCGCACCGTGACGGCGCTTCCGGCGATCCCGCGGCCGGTGCTCATCGGCCGGTGTTCCTCGGTCGGTGCCCATCGGCCGGTGCTTCTCGGCCGGTGCGCGGCCGGATGCCGGACCCGCGGTGAGCCGCCGCTGAAGAATCGTTTCTCCGGGGCCGACCCTCGGACGCCCTCACCCCCCTCCACCACTCCTGGAGGACTCCCACCCGTGAACACCCCCGACCACGAGAGCACTACCATGAACACCTCCCCCGGACGGACCCTCGACGCGACCCGCCGCACGCCGGCCGAGCCCCCCGCCATCCGCGAACCCCGCCATGTGCCGCTCGCCCACGTCGTACGCGGCGGGGTCATCGAGGGCGTCCACCACGGCTCGGCCGTCGTCCTCGGCGCCGACGGCCGGGTCGCGTTCCAGGCCGGCGACACCGACGTGGCCTTCTACCCGCGCTCCGCGCTCAAGCCCGTCCAGGCCGTCGGGCTGCTGCACGCCGGGCTGCCGCTGGACGGGGAGCTGCTGTCGCTCACCGCCGCCAGCCACTCCGGCCAGCGGCGCCATCTGGACGGGGTGCGCCGCATCCTCCACGAGGCCGGGCTCACCGAGGCCGATCTGCGCAATGTCCCGGACCTGCCGTATGGCGCCGCCGAGCGCGACGCCTGGCTGCGCGACGGCGGCCGGCCCACCCGGCTCGCCCAGAACTGCTCCGGCAAGCACGCCGCGATGCTGCTGACGGCCCGGCTGCGCGGCTGGTCGCTGGAGGACTACCTCCACCCGGCCCATCCGCTCCAGCGGATGATCGCCGAGACCGTGGAGGACCTCACCGGGCAGCGCGTCGCGCGGGTCAGTGTCGACGGCTGCGGTGCCCCGCTGTTCTCCGTCTCCCTCCGCGGGCTCGCGACGGCCGCGGCCCGGATCGCCTCCGGCGCCATGGACAGCCCCGAGGGCCGGGTCGCGGCCGCCCTGCGCGCCCACCCGGACATGGCGTCCGGCAGCGACCGGGACGTGGCCCGGCTGATGCGCGCGGTACCGGGCCTGATCGCCAAGGACGGCTTCGAGGGCGTGCAGATCGCGGCGCTGCCCGACGGCCGGGCCGTCGCCGTGAAGATCGCCGACGGTGCCGACCGCGCCCGGATGCCGGTGACCGCCGCGGCCCTCGTCCACTGCGGTATCGACCCCGGTGTACTTACCGAGTTCGCCACTGTGCCGGTGCAGGGCGGCGGGGCCACCGTCGGCTGTCTGCACGCCACCGACGCCCTGGGGCCCTTCTGACGGAACACCGCGGCCTGATGGAACAGCACGGCCTGACGGAACACCGCGGCCTGACGGAACACCTCGGCGTCCACGGGCGATCCGCCGGAAGGCCCCGCCCGCCCCTCCCCACCGCTCACCGGGAGACCGAGGAAGACCGCACCCCATGACTGCCACCGGCCATCGCCGTGAACACGATCTGCTCGGCGACCGCGACGTCCCCGCCGACGCCTGCTGGGGCGTCCACACCCTGCGCGCCGGGGAGAACTTCCCCATCACCCGGCGGGCCCTTGGGAACGCAGACGGCGGGCGCACGGAAGCGGCGACGGTGGGCGCAGGGAAACGGCGGCGGCGGGCGTACGGAAACGGCGGCGGCGGGCGCAGGAAAACGGCGACGGTGGGCGCATGGAAACGGCGGCGGCGGGGCGTGGGAAACATCGCCCCGGGCCCCCGGGAGGTGACGACAGCGGCCCTCGGAAAAACGGCGGCGGTCCTCAGAAAGCGGCCCTCAGAAAGCGGGGAATCCGCGCAGCTCGACGACGGCCGGGGCGCGGCTGAAGGGGAGCAGCACGGCGGGGTGGTCCGGGCTCGCCACGTCGATGCGGACGCCGTCGGCGATCCGGTAGGGGCGGTGCGCCAGCACCGCCCCGACGCGCCCGCGCAGCCGGGACATCGCGGCCCGTACGGTCACCGCCCGCGTCGGATCCCCGAACAGGTCCTGGGCCAGCTGCGCCGCCGTGCGCCCCTCCGGGTGCGCGGCGAGCACCAGCAGTACCTCCGCCTGACGGGCGCTGAGCTCATGCGTCCAGGTGCCCGCGGGGCCCGAGAAGGTCAGGGCCCAGCGGTGCGGATGGCGCACGTCCAGCAGCAGGTGGCCGCGGCCGGCCGGGCCGCCTTCGGGAGACTCGCCGTCCAGCACCCGCAGCAGATGGCCGCCGGGCAGCGGTTCCACCGCGCACGCGCCGAGCGCGGGCAGCCAGACCGGCCCGTCGTACGGCGCCTTGGGCAGCGGCAGCCGGTGCTCGGGCGGGGACACCCCGGTGACCCCGGCGACCCAGCCGTGCCGGTCGACCACGACGGCCTTGCCGCGGATCCGCGCCAGGAGGGGCGCGGCGACCGCCCGCAGGCCCGCCAGCTCCCGGCTGTGCGCCAGACGCAGTTCGCCCTCGGCCCACCGGGCGGTCGCGGTGACCAGCGAGAGCACCGTCGGATGGGCGGTCCCGGCCGGGCCGCTGATGTCCACGACGCCCAGCAGCCGGCCGTCCCGTGCGTCGTGCACGGGGGCGGCGGCGCAGCTCCAGGGGTGGAAGGCGCTCACGAAATGCTCCGCCGAATGCACCCGCACCGGCGATCTCACGGCGAGCGCGGTGCCGATGCCGCTGGTCCCGGCGACCTCCTCGGCCCAGTGCGCACCCTCGACGAGCGCGATCCCGTCGGCCTGCCGGCGGACGCCCCGGTGGCCGTCGATCCACAGGATCCGGCCCTCCGCATCGGCGATGATCATGATGTGGCCGGCCGCCTCCGCCGCCTCCAGCAGCCCGCTGTGCAGGGTGGGCAGCACCTCGGCCAGCCGGGTCTGCCGCCGCCGCAGCTCCAGTTCGTCCAGGCCCAGCGGCCGTGGGGCGCGGCCGTGGTCCGGGTCCAGGCCCAGGCGCAGCATCCGGTCCCAGGAGGCGCCGATCACCGGGCGGGCGGGCAGTGGAAGCCGCCCCCGGCTCAGCGCCGCCTTGCGCATCACCGCCATGAGACGGGCCGATTCGGCGGGGCTCAGTGCGGCCAGGGGACCGGTGTCGCGCGGGTGCTGGATACGCATGGATGGCGGCCTTCAGCCTCTGCTGAACGGGGCGACGGGGCTTGGTTGTTGTTCCGCGATTGTAGTGAAGCCGTCCGGCGGGAGCGGCGGGCGTGAGGCCGTTCGTCGTGAGGGGCGGCTGGTTGGTGGGGCTGACTGTCGTGAGGGGGCGGCTGGTTGGTGGCTCCGGCCGCGTCATGTCGTCATCCCTCGTCATCCCACCCCGCCCCCGGGCTTCCCCCGGGGCGAGGTGTCACCCCCCCCACCGCGCCGCTCCCGGC
>NZ_BBOX01000057.1 GCF_001553455.1 Streptomyces hygroscopicus subsp. hygroscopicus | reverse complement strand
GGCTTCCCCCGGGGCGAGGTGTCACCCCCCCCACCGCGCCGCTCCCGGCGGAGAGTGAGCCATGGGCCCGCGTCCTCGAGCACGCCGACGGTGAGGGCCGCCGGCACCCGGTGCCCGGACGGCGCTCGGGCGGCGCTCGGGGCGGCGCTCGCGCGTCGCCGGTCAGGAGCCGACCGGAAACTCGTACACCAGCTGGTAGCGCGCGGCCGGGACGACGATGTCCGCCGTTTCCACGGCCCGGTCGCCGCTGTAGTACGTGCGCTCCAGCGCCTCGACCACCGAACCCGCCGCGATCTCCAGCAGCGACGCCTCCTCCGCCGACGCCGTGCGCGCCACGACCGCCTCCACCGCCCGGTCAACCGGCAGCCCGATGTGCGCCATCCGCGCCACCACCCCGCGCCCCGCCAGCGGGCCCGCCTCCGGAAGCGCGACCGGGGTGCCGCCCGTCAGCTCCAGCGGCTCCCAGCTCGTCGAGATCATGGCCCGTTCGCCCGCCCTGGCCCCGTTGGCCCCGTCGCTCCCGCCGCCGCTCCAGAACACGTACGCGCTGCGCACCACCTGCGCCCCCGGCGCCAGCCCCAGCCGCTCGGCGATCCCCGGCGGCGCGGCCACCGTGGTCGAACTCCCCTCGCGGCGGCCGTCGCCGCCGTGGCCGGGCAGGTCCAGCACGTACGGGGTGCCGCTGAGCCGTCCGTCGTGCCATGAGCGCAGCATCCGGCGCAGCGCCCGGGGCTCGCGCACGTAGACCCCGCTGCCCGCCCGGCCGTGCACCAGCCCCTCGGCCATCAGCACCCGCACCGCGGAGTTCGCCACGTTCGGGCCGACGCCGTAGGTCCGGGCCAGCTGGGCGCGGGAGGGCAGTTGGGCGCCGGCCGGGAGCCGGCCGTCCTCGATCCGGCGGCGGAGGTCCCGGGCCAGGCGCAGATAGGCGGGCGGCTCGGGCGGCTCGGGCGGTTCGGATGCGGTCATGGTCGTGTCGTCCGCTTCTTCTCTTGCGCTTCGGTGGTCGCGCGGGTTCTTCTCGTGTGCTTCTCAAGGGTCGCGCGGGGCTCCGGGGCCCCCGGCGGGCGGCTGTGACGGAAACCACAGCCCCGGCCTGATGCAGCAGGTGGGCACCGGGCCGGGTCGCGGCGGGTCCGACCGGCAGCGGCAACACCCTATTCCCCGTCCGCCGGGAAATCTGATGCAACAGATTCGCCGGTGCCCCGCCCGCTATTCGGGGCGGCGCTCAAAGTCAGTATTTGAGATCCCCCAAAGAACCGTTTGACGTGCGCGGACGGCGCCCGCAAGATTTCTTTCCGCCGCTTTCCCGAGCCCGCTTCCGAGAAATGTGACATCTCTATGAACGATTCCGCCGTGCCCGCGCAGGCGCCCGACCGCCGGCCGGTCGACGCCGTGGTCGTGGGGGCCGGTCCGCGCGGGGTGTCGGTGCTGGAACGGCTGGTGGCGAGGGCGGTCCCGGGCGACCGGCCGCTCCGTGCGGTGCTGGTCGACCCGTATCCGCCGGGCGCCGGGCGGGTGTGGCGGCGTGATCAGCCGCCGCAGCTGCTGATGAACACGATGGTGGCCGACAACACCGTCTTCCCCGACGGATCGGTGCGTCTGGACGCGCCCGTGGACACCGGTCCCACGTTCTCGGAATGGCTGCGGGCCATCGCCGGGAAGGGCCATCCCGATTCCACCGCCGCGGAATTCGCCGCCCGCGCCCATGACCGCGACTACGCCCCGCGCCGCGTCTACGGGGCATATCTCAGCGACGCGCTGGAGCGGATACGGGCCGCCGCCGGGGACCGGATACGGATAGCGGTCCGCACGGCGGCCGTGGTGCGGGTGACGCCGCTGGCCGCCCCGGGGGACGCCTCCACCGCCCCGGGGGACGCCTCCGCCGCTCCGGCGGGCGCCTCCGGCGCACCGGCCGGATACCAGGTCGTGCTGGACGACGGGGACCGGCTGGCGGCCCGCGCCGTCGTCCTGGCCACCGGCCATCTCGACGCGCCCGCCGCCCCGCCGCGGCGCGAGCCGCTCCACCTCCCCGGCGGCCACCCCACCGACTACGCCCTCGACACCATCGCCCCCGGCGCCCGGGTGCTGCTGCGGGGCGGCGGGCTCAACGCCTTCGACGTGCTCGCCCTGCTCACCCTCGGCCGGGGCGGCCGCTTCGGCGAGCACGGCTACACCCCCAGCGGCCGGGAGCCGCGCATCTGGATCACCAGCCGGCGCGGTGTCCCGTTCCACGCCCGGGTGGACGCCCCCGGGGTCACGGCGCCGGTGGCCTTCCTCACCCCCGAGCGGGTCGCCGCGCTCGCCGCCCGCGACCGGCTCGACTTCCGCGCCGACGTCCTGCCCTGGCTGCTTGCCGACCTCGAACTCGCCTGGTACGACCGGGTGCTGGAACTCCACCCCGGCCACCTGCCCGACCCCGGCGCGCTGCGCCGCGCCCTCGCCGAACCGCCCGGCCCCGACCGCGAGGCGGCCCTGCGCACCGCCGCCCCCGCCGCCCTCCGGCTGGACCTGGAGGCGGTCGCCGAACCGCTGCGCGGGCGGAGCTTCGCCCGCCCCGCCGAGCTGGACGCCTGGTGGGCCCGGCACCTCGACGCCGATGTGGCCGCGGCCACCGACCCCCGGGTGCCCCCGGCCGCCGCGCTCGCCGTCGCCATCCGCCAGGCCCGCCCCGCGCTGCGCAGGCTCATCACGGCGGGCAACCTCAGCGGCGCGTCCTACCGGCGGGACGTCCTCGGCTGGTTCAACGGCTTCGCCAACTTCGTCTCCGGCGGCCCGCCCGCGCTGCGGGTCCGCCAGCTGCGGGCGCTGCTCGACGCGGGCGTGGTGCGCCTGCTGGGGCCGGCCCGCCCGGGGACCCTGGGGGAGTCCGCGGTGGTGGCGGGGCTGTCGGTACGGCCCGACGCGGTGATCGACGCCTGGCTGCCGGGAACGGACGTCACCACCGACGGCCCCGGTGTCGTCCGCCGGCTCCTCGCCGACGGCGTGGCCCGTCCCCACCGGCTGCCCCCGGCCGGGCCGGACGCCGAACCGCTGCCCACCGGCGCGCTCGACGTCCGCCCCGCCGACGGCCGGGTCCGCCGCCCCGACGGCACGGCGCACCGGGCGCTGTTCGCCGTGGGCGTCCCCCTGGAGGGCGTGCGCTGGACCACCGCCATCGGCGCCCGGCCGGGGACGAACGCGGACTTCTTCCACGAGACCGACCGCGTCGCCGCCGAACTCCTGCGCGCCGTCGCCCCATCACAGGGCGGCCACACCGCCGCCCCCGTCCCCCGCCGTCCCCTGACCGAGGAGCGTCAGCAGTGACCGTCGCAGAACCCGTCCGCGCCGCCCACCCCAGCCACTGGCGGGAGTGGGGGCTGGGCCCGGGGTCGGCCGGGGAGTCGGCCGACCCCGCCTACCTCGACCTCTGTGGCGACCCCGCCGAACAGGGCCGGCAGCACGGCCGGGCCGCCCGCGCGGCGATCGCCGCCAACATCGCCGCCGTCCGCCGCGACATCGCCGAACTGTGTGCCGACGAGGCGTCGGTGAGCCGCTACCGCGAGTGCCTCGCCGCCAACGCCGGCTTCGTACGCCGCCACGACCCCGAGCAGTGGGCCGAGCTGTGCGGTATCGCCGAGGGGGCGGACGCGCCCCTGGACGACATCCTCGCCCTCAACCTGCCCGCCCATATGGTGCTGCGCTGGGTCCCGCAGGAGTGCAGCCAGCTCCTGGCCTCCGGGGACCGCGCCGCCGCCGGGCACACCCTGCTCGCCAAGACCCGTGACATGGCCGGCCACTTCGCCCGGCACGCCGTGCTGCGCCGCCGCTACCCCGACGGGCGGCGGATGACCGAGGTCACCGTCGCGGGCAGTGTGCTGTGGCCGGGCAGCGGTATCAACGACTCCGGGGTGGCGATGTCCACCTCCGGCGTGTGGAGCGAGCGCACCGCGGTGGACTGGCGGGCCTCCGGCACCGGATGGATCCTCATCAACTCGCACGATCTGCTGCGCCGCGCCCGCACCGCCGGGGAGTTCGCCGACCTGCTGCGCGAACAGCCCCGGCTGAGCGGGCTGAACATCGCGCTCGCCGATCCGGGCGACCGGCTCGCCGTGGAGGCCACCGCCTCCGGGGTGACTGTCCGCGACCGGGCCGACCACCACGTGCTCACCAACCACTACGAGTGCCCGGCCACCGCCCCGCTCGCGCCCGGCCCGGAGGAGAACACCTCCTCGTACCACCGCTCCGCCACCGCCGGCCGCGCCCTGGGCGCCTCCCACGGGCTCACCCCGGGCGCCCTCGCCGCACTGCTCGCCGACCACACCGGCTATCCGCAGGACTCGCTCTGCCGCCACCAGACCGAGGGGGCCGGCTCCGAGACGACCTACGCCTCCATCGCCGTACTTCCCGAGGGCTCCTTCTACGTGACCCTCGGCAACCCCTGCGCCTCCGACCGGACGGTGTTCGGCGACTCCCCGGCAGCCGGAGCGGCCCGGTGACCGGAACCCCACCGCTGACCCGGCGCGGCCTCCTCGGCCTCGGCGCCGGACTCGCGCTCAGCCCGGCCCTGGCCGGCTGCCTGCCCGGCGACACCCCGCGGGACAGGGCGGACGCCTCGCGCGTGGTGATCGGGCTCTCCGCGGCCGTCACCACCCTCGACCCGATGAACACCACCTCGGTCGGCACCGATCTGTCCGTGCTGTCCTCGGTCCACTCCTCGCTGGTCACCCGCGGACCCGACCTGACCATCGGCCCGGACGCCGCCACCTCCTGGCGGCGGGTGGCGCCCACCCGCTGGCGGTTCCACCTCCACCCCCGGGCGGCGTTCGCCGACGGCACCCCGCTGGACGCCGACGTCGTCGTGTGGAACGTCCGGCGGCTGCTCGACGCGGCCAACGCGCTGCGCATGACCTCCAACTTCCCCGGCCTCACCCGCGCGGAGAAGGTGGACCGGCGCACCGTCGACCTGGTCACCTCCCGCCCCGACGCCGATCTGCTCGGCGCGCTGTCCTTCCTGTACCTGCTGGAGCCCCGCTGGGCCGCGCGCCACAAGCCCGCCACCGAGGCGATGGGCTCCGGCCCGTACGCCATCACGGACTACAGCCCCGGCGGCACCATCGAACTGCGCGCCCGCGACGACTACTGGGGCCCCGCGCCCGCCATCCGCCGGGTCACCTTCCGGGTCACCCCCTCCGAGGCCGCCCGTGTCTCCGGGCTGCTCTCCGGTGAACTCGACGCCGTCGCCGGGCTCGACCCACAGGACCTGAACCGGCTGCGCGCCGACCGGGGCCTGCGGATCCAGCGGCTGGACACCACCCGGATGGCGTTCATCAAGCTCAACACCCTCAAGGGCCCGATGCGCGACGTACGGGTGCGGCGCGCGGTCAACTACGCGGTCGACAAGCGGGCCATCACCTCCAGCCTGCTGAAGAACACCGTCGCCCCCAGCCCCGGCCAGCTGATGACCGCGTCCTACTCCGGCTACACCGAGGGCCTCACCGGCTACCCCCACGACCCGGACCGGGCCAGGGCGCTGCTGCGCGAGGCCGGCTACGGCAGGGGCCGCCCGCTGAGGCTGGAGCTGACCGTGCCCAGCGGCCAGTACGTGGCGGGCGAACTCGTCGTGCAGGCCGTGGCCCAGCAGCTCCGCGAGACCGGCGTGAGCGTGAAGATCAACAGCGTGCCGTTCGCCGTCTACATGCAGAAGTACCTGCAACAGAAGGCGATGCCCGATATGCAGTACATCACCCAGGCGTGGCCCACCCTCGCCGCCGGCGGGCTCTACGGGCTCTTCGTCTCGAGCAGCCCCTACGCCTACTGGGACGACGAGGAGTTCACCGACGCCGTCACCCGGGCGCGCGGCACCGACGACCGCACCGAACGCGACGCCCTGTACGCCCGCGCGGCACGGCGCGCCCGCGACCAGGCCCCGGTGCTCTTCCTCTTCCCGCAGCCCGGCCTCTACGCCACCGCCGAGGGCCTGACCTGGCGGGCCAGGCCCGACGACTGGGTCCGCCCCGCCGAGATGTCCTGGAAGGGGGCCACCCGATGATCCGCTTCCTGGTCCGCCGTCTGGCGCTGACCGTCCTGGCCGTCTGGGGCGCCCTCTCGGCCGTCTTCTGCCTGCTGCACTCCTCCGGCGACCCCGCCGTGATGATGGCCCCGGTCGGCTCCCCGCCCGAGAAGGTCGCCCAGCTCAGCCACGCCCTCGGCTACGACCGTCCGCTGGCCGAGCAGTACGCGTCGTTCTTCGGCGACGCCCTGCGCGGCCACTTCCCCGACTCGCTCACCTTCCAGCAGCCCGCCATGGACGTGGTGCTGCAACGGCTCGGCGCCACCGTGCTGCTGGCCTCCGTCGCCCTCGCCGGAGCCGCCGCCGCGGCGCTGCTGATCGGGGTGTGGACCGGATCCCGCGAGGGCGGCGGGGCACGCCGCGAATGGCCCATGTGGCTGGTGTTCCTCACCCAGTCGGTGCCCGGCTTCTACATCGGTGTCCTGCTGGTGTGGGTCTTCGGGGTGGAACTGGCCTGGCTGCCCACCTCCGGCGCCACCACCGCCACCTCCGTCCTGCTGCCCGCGGTCACCCTCGCCTGCGGGGTGCTGCCGCCGCTGGCCCGGGTGTTCCGCGACAACCTCCGCGGCGAGCTGGCCCGGCCGTACTCCCGCACCGGGACGGCGCTCGGCATGAGCCGCGCCCGGGTGGTCCGGCACGCCGCGTACGGATCGATGCTGCCCACCGTCACCGTCCTCGGCCTGGAGGCCGGCGCGCTGCTCGGCGGCACCGTGATCGTGGAGTCGGTGTTCTCCTGGCCCGGCGTCGGCCAGCTCGCCATCACCGCACTGCAGAACCAGGACTATCCGCTGGTCCTCGCCGACCTGACCTTCCTGATCATCGCCTTCGTCGTGGTCAACCTGGTCGTGGACCTGCTCTACGGCGTGCTCGACCCGCGCGTCCGGCACCAGGGAGGACAGAGCCGATGAGCCACCCCAGGATCCCCGGCCGGCGCTTTCGGCCCGGCGCGGCCGGCGCCACCGGCGCCGTACTGCTCGCCCTCGTGGTGCTGATGGCGCTGCTCGCGCCCGTGCTCGCCCCGCACGATCCGCTCGCCCAGGACCTCGCCCACACCGACGCCGCGCCCGGCGTCCACGGCCATCCGCTCGGCACCGACCAGCTCGGCCGCGACCTGCTCAGCCGGCTGCTGTACGGCGCCCGCACCCCGCTGCTGGTGGGCGTGCTCGCGGTGGTCTGCGGCGGCCTCGCCGGGACGCTGCTCGGACTGCTGTCCGGATTCGCCCGCGGCTGGCCCGACCAGGTGCTCTCCCGGCTCGCCGATGTGCAACTGGCCCTGCCGTCCGTCCTGCTGGCGCTGCTGGTGCTGACCTTCGGCGGCCAGTCCACCGCCGTCCTGGTGCTGGTGATCGCGCTGACCGGCTGGCCCGCGTACTTCCGCCTGGTCCGCTCACGGGTGCTCGCCCTGCGCACCATGGCGTACGTCGAGGCGTCGCTGACCCAGGGCGTCGCCACCTGGCGGGTGCTGAGGTACGACCTGCTGCCCGGGGTGCGCGGTCTGGTCGCCGTCACCGCCACCCTCGATCTGTCCCGCGCCGTGCTGATGGAGGCCGGGCTCACCTATCTGGGCCTCGGCGCCCAGGCGCCCGCCCCCGACTGGGGGCTGATGGTGGCCGAGGGGCAGGGACAGCTGCTCGGCGCCTGGTGGATCGCCGTGACTCCGGGCCTCGGCCTGGTGGCGCTGGTGATCGGCGCCAATCTGCTGGGGGAGCGGCTCGCCGGGCGCGGCGAGGGACGCCGCGCGGCCCGCAGCACCGTGAAGAAGACCGTGACCGCGAGGAGCACCACCGCATGATCCCCGACACCGAGACCGTCCGTGCCCGCTGGGCCCGCGTCCAGGACAACCTGCGGGCCGACGGCGTGGACGCCATGGTCGTCGTCAAGCCGCAGAACACCTTCTACCTCTCCGGCTACACGCCGATGATCTACTCCCACCCGGTGCTGGTGGTGCTGCCCGCCGAGGGCGAGCCGGTGTTCGTCCTGCACGCGCTGCGCGCCCACAGCTCCCGTACCGTCTCCCGGATCTCCGACATCCGCCCCTACGGGCGCTGGGCCAAGGAGATCGGCCCCGACCACTGGTGGCAGGTGCTCGCCGAGGTGATGGCCGAACGCGGGCTGAGCGACGCCCGGATCGGCGTCGAGGGCGAGTTCCTGCCCGTCACCTACCAGCGCAGGCTCGAACACACCCTCCCCGGGGCGGCCTTCAGCGACACAGGCCAGGCCCTGATGCGCGCCCGCTACGTCAAGGACGCCGCCGAACTCGAATCGCTCCGCGTCGCCTGCGAGATCGCGGACGCGGGCATGGACGCGGCGCTGGAGGCGGTCGCCGCACGGCGCAGCGAGGTCGAGGTCTCCTCGGCCGCCATGCGCACCATGCAGGAGGTGTGGTCCGGGCGCCACCCCGACCGGCTCGCCATGGACTTCGGCAACCTCGAGGGCGGCGTCTTCAACGCCCTGTGGGCCTACTCCCTGGTCGGCGACCGGGTGCCGATGAACTCCGCACCGCCCACCTCCCGCCGCCCGGTCGACGGCGAGATCCAGTGGACCGTCATCTGGACCGCCATCGACGGCATGCACGCCGAGAACGAGCGCAGCGTCGCCGTCGGCCCGCTGCCCGCCGAGCGGCAGCGCGCCTTCGAGGCGCTGCTGGCCATCCGCGAGGAGGTCCAGCCGTATCTGCGGCCCGGACTGACCTGCGCCGAGGTCTACGAGGCGGCCCGCGAAAGCTATGTGCGCCACGGCTACGGCGACTACCTGCCCGGCCGCATCGGCCACGGCCTGGGCCTCGGCCCGCACGAGCAGCCGAGCCTGGGCCCAACGGACGACCTGGTGCTGGCGCCCGGGATGGCGCTCACCTTCGAGCCCAACCTGCGCATCCCCAGCTTCGGCGGCCTCCAGCACTCCGACAGCCTGGTGATCACCGAAGACGGCCATGAGCTGCTGACCCACACCCGACGCGACCTGATCCAGGTCTGAGCGGTCTGATCTGAGCGGTCTGAGAGGACGGAACCGGTGACGGAACGGGCGAGGGAAGGCATGACGGAACGGGCCGCGGAACGGGGGCGGGAACCGGCGGCGGAAGGGGGCCGGGAACGGGCGGCGGAAGAAGGGGGCCGGGAACGGGCGGCCGAACGGCGGAGGGCCCCGCTGCTGGACGTGTCCGGCCTGAGCGTCGCCTTCCCCGACGCCGGCGTCGAGGCCGTGCGCGAGGTGTCCTGGCAGGTCCGGCCGGGCGAGACGGTCGGCCTGGTGGGGGAGTCGGGCTCGGGCAAGAGCGCCACCGGACTGGCGGTCCTCGGCCTCCACGGGCCGCGGGCACGGATCACCGGATCCATCCGGCTCGACGGCCGGGAACTGGTCGGCGCCGGGGAACGCACCCTGCGCGGAGTGCGCGGCCGCCGCGTGTCGATGGTCTTCCAGGACGCCCTGGACGCGCTCAACCCGTACCGCACGGTCGGCGCGCAGATAGCCGAGGCGTACCGGCTGCACCACGACGTGAAGCGGTCCGAGGCCCGCACCCGCGCCGTGGAGCTGCTGGAACGCGTCGGCATCGACCGGCCGGAGCGGCGCGCCAAGGAGTATCCGCACCAGTTCTCCGGCGGGATGCGCCAGCGAGTGATGATCGCCGCCGCACTGGTCAACGAACCGGAGCTGGTGATCGCCGACGAGCCCACCACGGCGCTCGACGCCACCGTCCAGGCCCAGGTCCTGGAACTCCTGGCGGAGCTGCAGCGCGAGATGGGCATGGCGGTGGTGCTGGTCACCCATGACTTCGGGGTGGTCGGGCAGATGTGCTCGCGCGTGGTGGTCATGTACCGCGGCCGGGTCGTCGAACAGGGCCCGACCGAACGCATCCTGACCGCCGCCGAACACCCCTACACCCGCGCCCTGGTGGCATCCGTCCCCCGCATGGACGACATCCCCGGCACCCGCCTCGCCACGGTCCCCGAAACCGTCGCCGCCCTGGTGGGCCCGGTCGACGAGGAGTCCCTCGCCGACCCGTCCCTCCGGATCGCGGGGGTGGAGGACGGTGGTCCGGGGCGGGGCCCCGGCGGGGGTGCGGGGGCGGAGTCCCCGAAGCGCGGCCCGGAGGCGGCGTCCCCCGAGCGGGGGGACGGGGTGGCGTCCCCCGAGCGGGGGGACGGGGCGGAGCCCCGGTTCGGGAAGGGGCGGGGTGGAGGAGACACCCCCCTGCTCCGGGTCCGCGGGCTCGGCGTCAGCTACCCCGGTGCCCTCGGCCGGCCCCCGCTCCGGGCCGTCGACGGCGTCGACTTCGACATCGCGCCCGGCGAATCCTTCGGCCTCGTCGGCGAGTCCGGCTCCGGCAAGAGCACCATCTCCCGGGTGCTGCTCGGCCTCCAGCGGGCGGCCTCCGGGAGCGTGCTCTTCGACGGCGAGGACATCACCCGCGCCACCCGGCGCCGCCGCCGTGAGCTGGCCGCCGGGATCCAGATGGTGTTCCAGGACCCGTACGGTTCGCTCAACCCCGACCGCCGCATCGGCGACACCATCGGCGCCGCGCTCCCCCGGGGCGCGGCCCGCCGCGAACGGGTCGCCGCGCTGCTCACCGAGGTCGGTCTGGACCCGGAGCTGGCCGGGGCCTACCCGGACCGGCTCTCCGGCGGGATGCGCCAGCGCGTCGGCATCGCCCGCGCCCTCGCGCCGGAGCCCCGGCTGCTGGTGGCCGACGAACCGGTGTCCGCGCTCGACGTCTCCGTCCAGGCGCAGGTGCTCAACCTCCTCACCCAGCTGCGCCGGGACCGGGGCCTGGCGATGCTCTTCATCTCCCATGACCTCACCGTGGTACGGCACATGTGCTCGCGGATCGCCGTACTGCGCCACGGCCGGATCGTCGAGACCGGGGACCGCGAGCAGATCATGGAGCGCCCGGACAGCCACTACACCCGTGCGCTGATCGAGGCCACCCCGTCCCTGCGCCGCCCGGCATGAAAGGCCCCGCCGTGCACGAAGCCGTACCGAAAACCGACGCCCCCACCGACGTCCTGGACCGCTTCGCGGGTGCCACGCCGGAGCTGGCCCGGCTGCGGGCGCTGCGCCCGGAGCTGATCGAGCTGGAGCAGCGCGCGTACGAGGTGCTGTTCCCCGTCCGCACCGGCCTCGGCCCGGCCACCGGCTCCGGTCCGGCCACCGGCTCCGGTCCGGCCACCGGCTCCGGTCTGGCCACCGGCTCCGGTCTGGCCACTGGCCGCGGCTCGGCCACCGGTCCCGGCCCCGGTCTGGCCACCGGCCCCGGCCCGGCCACTGGCTCCGGTCCGGCCACCAGCGCCCGCACTGCCCCCGGAACGGTCACCGACACCGGCGTCAGTGTCGCCGAACGCGCCGCGGCCGCCCTCGCCGTGGCCGTCGAGCACCGCCGCGCCCCGGCCGTCAGCCACTACCGCGCGCTGCTCGACACCGCCACGGGGGAGACCGCCACCGCTGACCGGATCATCGCCCGCGCCCCGCTCGACGGCGATACGGCCACGGCGGCGAAGGCGGCGAAGGCGACAGCGGCAACGACGACGGCGACGGCGACGGGCGCGGCGACACCAGGCCGAATCGCCGCTGCCGTCGCCCACGCCCGGCTACTCACCCACACCCCGGCCCAGGGCGGGCTGGACGTGCTGCGCGCCGCCGGGTTCACCGATCCGCAGATCGTGACGGTTTCCCAGACCATCGCCTTCGCCAACCACCAGATGCAACTGGCCGCCGGGCTGGCGCTGTTGGCCACCGGCGACTCCGGTACCGGCACCGACCCCGGCGCGCCCTCGACCACCGTGGCCGGTGGTCCGCGGTACACCACCGACGTCCTCACCTGGCGTCCCGCCATCCGCCCGCTCGCCCCGGGGGAGTTGGGCGAGGAGCACCGCGCCGCGCTCGTCGGCAAGGCGCGCGTCGACACGCCGTACTTCCGCACCCTCGGCCATGACCTCGGCATCCTCGCCGTACGGACCGCCATCGACCTGGCCGCCTTCACCGCCGAGGGTGGACTGCCGCGCGCCGAACGGGAGTTGGCCGCCACCGCCGTGTCGTTGTACAACGGGTGCGTCTACTGCGCCTCGGTGCACGCCCGGCTCACTGCCCGGCTGCACGGCGACCCCGCACCGGTGCGCCGCTTCCTGGCCTACGGCTCCACGGCCGTCCTCGGCCGCCGCTGGAAGCTGATCACCCGGCTGGCCACGGGGCTCGCCCCGGTCCCGGCCACCGCGGCCGGGGCCGACGTGGAGGCGCTGCGCGAGCTGGGTCTGACCGAGCTGGCCTTGGTCGACCTCGTCCACTGTGCGGCGTTCTTCGGTTGGGCCAACCGCCTGATGCTGAGCCTCGGTTCGGTCGAGGGGGAGGATCAGGAACACGACGGGAGGCAGGCCACCGAATGACCCCGAACTTGCATACGCCTCCGGGCCCGCCCGCGCCTTTGGGCTCGCAGGTGTTCCCGAACTCGCAGGTGCCCGTTGGCTCGCCCGCGCCTACGGGCTCGCAGACGCCTCCGAACTCGCCCGCGCCCCTGCACCCGCCCGTGCCCCCGAACTCGCAGACGTCCCCGCACCCGCTCCCCGCTTCCGCCCCCCGCCCCCACAGTTCGCACTGGGGCACGTTCAGCGCCGCCCCGCTGCCCGGCGGCGGCCTCGATGTGATCCCCGACCCCGGCGACCCCGAGCCGTCGCCCCTGCTGCGCAACATCCCCGCCGCGCTCGGCCCGCGCGGCCGGGTTCTCGCCCCGTACGTCCGCCGCGGCTGGCTGGAGAACGGCCCCGGGCCCGATCCGCGGCGCGGTGTGGACACCTACGTACGGGTGTCCTGGGACGAGGCGATCTCCCTCCTGGTCCGGGAGTTCGGCCGGGTCCGCGCCGACCACGGGAACCGCGCGATCTTCGGCGGTTCGTACGGCTGGGGCAGCGCGGGCCGCTTCCACCACGCGCAGAGCCAGATCCACCGCTTCCTCAACTGCTTCGGCGGCTACACCCGTTCGGTCAACACCTACAGCCTGGGCGCCTCCCGCACCCTGCTGCGCCACGTCGTCGGCGACGACGCACCGATCAGCGCCCCCACCACCTGGCCGGTGCTGGCCGAGCACACCGGACTCTTTCTCTGCTTCGGCGGTATGCCGGCCAAGAACTTCCAGGTCAACGCGGGCGGCATCAGCCGTCACCGCACCGCGCAGCGGCTGGCCGAGGCGCGCGCCCGCGGCGCCCGGTTCGTCCTCGTCGGCCCGGTGCGCGACGACCTGGCGGCCGAACTCGACGCCGAGTGGCTGGCCACCGTCCCCGGTACCGACACCGCCCTGATGCTGGCGCTCAGCCATGTCCTCATCGAGGAGGGGCGCTACGACGCGGACTTCTGCCGCCGCCACTGCGTGGGCTTCGACACCTTCGCCCGTCACGTTCTCGGCCGGGACGGCACCGTTCCCAAGACCCCGCGGTGGGCCGAGGGGATCTGCGGCATCCCCGCCGCCCGGATCGCCCGACTCGCCCGCGAGCTGACCCGGCACCGGACCATGATCTCCCTGAGCTGGTCCCTGCAGCGTGCCCGCCGAGGGGAGCAGCCCCTGTGGGCGGGGATCGCCCTGGCCTGTCTGCTCGGCCAGATCGGGCTGCCCGGCGGCGGGTTCGGTCACGGGTACGGGGCCACCGCCGGGATCGGCGCCGGCACCCTCCCGTACCGGCTACCCACCCTCGACCAGGGCGTCAACCCCGTCCCCGACTTCATCCCCTGCGCCAGGATCGCCGATCTGCTGCTGTGCCCGGGGGAGACCTTCGACTACGACGGCGGGCGGTACACCTATCCCGACATCCGCCTCGTCCACTGGGCCGGCGGCAACCCCTTCCACCACCACCAGGACCTGGCCCGGCTGCGCCGTGCCTTCGGCCGCCCGGACACGGTCGTCGTCCATGAGCCCCACTGGACGGCCACCGCCCGCCACGCCGACGTGGTCCTGCCCGCCACCACCACCCTGGAGCGCAACGACATCGGCGGCGCGAACCAGGACGCGGCGCTCATCGCCATGCACCGCGTCGCCGGACCGGTCGGCGAGGCCCGCGACGACTACCGTGCCCTCTCCGACCTCGCCGACGGGCTCGGCATCGGCCATGACTTCTCGCGGGGCCGCACCGAACGCGAGTGGCTGGAGCACCTCTACGAGGGCTGGCGGGCGGGCCTCGACCCCGCGTACGCCCCCGAGGAGGACTTCGGCACCTTCTGGCGGGCGGGCCGCATCCCCCTGCGCGGTCTGCGCGAACACCACACCCTCTACGCCGGTTTCCGCGCCGACCCCGAGGCCCGTCCGCTGGCCACCCCGAGCGGCCGCATCGAGCTGTTCTCGGCCACCATCGCCTCGTACGGCTACGACGACTGTCCGGGCCACCCGGCCTGGCTGCCCCCGGACGCGGACCCCCACCCGGACCCGGACGCGGACTCGGCCCCGGACCCGGCTCCGGCCCCGGGCCCAGGGCCGGAGGCCGGGTCCCCCTACCCCTTCTGGCTCGTCGCCAACAACCCCGCCACCCG
>NZ_BBOX01000056.1 GCF_001553455.1 Streptomyces hygroscopicus subsp. hygroscopicus | reverse complement strand
GGGCCGGAGGCCGGGTCCCCCTACCCCTTCTGGCTCGTCGCCAACAACCCCGCCACCCGCCTGCACAGCCAGCTCGACCACGGCGAGCTGAGCGCGTCGTCGAAGGTCGCGGGCCGCGAGCCGGCCCGGCTGCACCCAGGGGACGCCGCGGCGCTGGGGGTGCGGGACGGCGACGTGGTGCGGATCCGCAGCGCCGTCGGCAGCTGTCTGGCCGGTGTGGTGGTCAGCGACGCGGTGCGTCCCGGAGTGGTCCAGCTCGCCACCGGCGCCTGGTGGGACCCTTCCGCGCCCGAGGTGGCCACCTGCGTCCACGGCAACCCCAACGCCGTCACCCAGGACATCGGCACCTCGCGGCTGGCCCAGGGCTGCACCGGTCAGCTCACCCGTGTCGCCCTCGAACGCCACGACGGCCCCCTGCCCCCGGTCCGTGCCCATGAGTAGCGTGTCGTCCGCTCCTGGTACTGTCCCGGATCACAGAGAAACGAACAGAAGTTCTGCAAGGGGTGGGGTTTATGGCCATGGTCGCACATAAGGGACATGGCAGGGGTGCCCGAGTGGCCGGTGCCGTGCTGGCCGCCGTGCTGCTCTGTGGCGGCGCGGTCGGCTGCGGGTCGTCGGGGTCGGACGGCGCGTCGCGGGACAAGGCGGAGGAGAAGTCCTCGGAGCAGGTGCGGATGGCGCCCGCGGCGGCCGTGCGGGCGGCGGCCAAGAAGAGCGAGAAGCTCACCTCCTTCCGCTACCGGATGACCGGGAGGACCCCCGAGGACGGGCGGATCGAGGGCGAGGCGGCGATGAGCACCGAGCCGGTCGCGGTCCGCATGAAGATGCGCGCGCTCAGCCAGGGCCCGGACGAGGCGGTGGACATCCGGCTGCTGAACGGGGTGATGTACCTCAACGGAGGCAAGGAGGCCGCCGCCGAGCTGGACGGCAAGAGCTGGCTCAAGCTCGACCTCTCGGCCCTGGGCGAGAAGGCGACCGGCGCACTGGCCGGCGGTTCGCTCTCCCGCCAGGCCGACAAGAACCCGGCCGACGACTCGGCCTTCCTCTCCGGCGCCGACCATGTGAAGCGGGTCGGCGAGGAGACCATCGACGGGGTGCGGACCACCCACTACCGGGGCACCATCACCCTCCGTCAGATGCGCGAGAGCCTGAAGGACGAGGACGCGGCGACCCGCGAGCGCCGCGAGAAGAGCCTCAAGGCGTACGAGGAGATGGGGATCGACCGGCTGTCCATGGACATGTGGATCGACCCGGACGGCCACACCAAGCGGTTCCGCATGCGCGGCGACGCGGACAAGGGCCCGCTGGACATGACCATCACCTTCTCCGGCCTCAACGAGCCGGTCACGGTGAAGGCGCCGCCGGCGAACCAGACCATGGACCTCTCCCAGCTGATGCAGGGGATCGAGGGCTGATCCGGCGGGGCGCCCTCGCCGTGATCCGGCGCCCCGGGCCTCAGACGGACGCTGTTGGCGCCACCGGCATCCGTCAGACGGCCGGGGCGCCCGTCCCGGCCGTGAGGGGCGTGTCGACCTCCACCCGCGCGCCGGGCAGCCGGTGCCGGCGGCGATCAGGGCGGCGTCCACAGCCCGAGTCCCGGTCGAGACGGATCCCGGTCGAGACGCACAGGGTGGAGGCGAGGCCGTCCATGCGCTGCCGTATCTCGGCGCCGCCCGATCCGGCGTGCAGCATCCGGAGCGTCGGAGTACCGACATGTCTCGCACCGTCGTGCTGTTCCGCCATGCGGAGGCCGACTCCTCGTTCGAGGGCGACGCTCACCAGCGTCCGCTCGCCGAGCGCGGCCGTCGCTTTGCCGGTAACCCGGGGGACGGACAGGACCCTCCCCTGGGCGCGGGCTTCCCAGGGGGTGGCACGGACGGTCAGCGGAACAGGCGGAAGAACCCGCGCACCTGCTGGACCAGCGACTCCGGCTGCTCCAGCGCGGCGAAGTGGCCACCCTGCGGCAGCTCCTCGAACCAGCGCAGGTCGGTGAACCGCAGTTCGGCCTCCCGCCTCGACGGGCGGGTTATGTCGCGCGGGTAGACCGACAGCCCGGATGGCGCGGTCACCTTGTCCCGGAAGTTGGCGAAGCTCTCCCAGTACAGGCGCGCCGACGACGTGGCCGACGCGGTGAACCAATAGACCGAGATCTCGTCGAGGATCGTCTGCCGCGACAACGCGTCCTCGGGATGGCCGTCGTTGTCCGTCCACGCCCAGAACTTCTCGGCGATCCAGGCGGCCTGCCCCGCCGGGGAGTCGGTGAGGCCGTAGCCGAGCGTCTGCGGCCGGGTCGCCTGGATCGCCGAGTACCCCCGGCCGGTGCGCTGCATCTCCTTCTCGGCCTCGAGATTCGCCAGCTCCGCGGGCGTCGGGTCGTCGAACGTGCCCGCCGCCACGGATCCCAGGTTCAGGTGCACGCCGGCGACCCGCTCGGGCGCCACCTCGCCCAGCGCCGCGGACACCGCCGAACCCCAGTCACCGCCCTGCGCGCCGTACCGTTCGTAACCCAGCGAGACCATCAGCGTGTCCCAGGCACGCGCGGTGCGGGTGATGCCCCACCCGGTCGTCGACGGCTTGTCACTCCAGCCGTACCCGGGCAACGACGGCGCGACCACGTGGAACGCGTCCGCCGGGTCACCGCCGTGTGCGCGCGGGTCGGTCAGCGGGCCGAGGACCTCGAGGAACTCGAGCACCGAACCCGGCCACCCGTGCGTGAGCACGAGCGGGAAGGCGTCCGGCTCCGGCGAGCGGACGTGCAGGAAGTGGATGCCCAGCCCGTCGATCGTGTCGCGGTACTGCGGGAACACGTTCAGCCGCTCGGCGAACCCGAAGTCGTAGTCCTCGGCCCAGCTGCGGCAAAGCTCCTGCGCATACGCCAGCGGCAAGCCCTGTGACCAGTCGTCCACCGGCTCGCGCTCGGGCCACCGTGTCCGTCGCAATCGTTCACGCAGGTCCGCGATCTCGGCTTCGGTGATGGTGACCTCGAATGGCTCGGCGGACATGGCAACGCTCCTCACTGGTCAAGGCGTCATCGGATCAGGGGCAGGTGGACCGTCATCGCGGGCTCCCACGCATGGCGTCGGGTTCGGGGCGGCGGTCGGCGGTAGGGCACCGGGTCAGGCTGAGGACGAGTCCGGCCAGGGGGAGTGCCGCGAGCGCGGCGAGGGCCACCGGCACCGGCACGATGCCGGACAGACCCGCGACAGCGGCCGGACCGATCCCGCCACCCAGGGCGTTCATGAAGTTGAGCAGGGACTGTGCGGTGTCGCGGTCGTCCGCGGCGACCAGGTCCGGCGCGAGGCTCACCAGTACGGCTTGGGCGCCGGCGAACCCGCACACGGTCAACGCCATGCCGAGGACAATCGGGATCGGCCCGGTGAAGAGCGCGACCACCAGCACGCCGACGACGGTGAGTGCCGCAAGCCCGGCCGACACCTGCCAGCCGGTGAACCGGTCGGTCAAGGTGCCGACCAGCCGCCCGGCCAGCACCGAGCAGGCGGCGGCCGGGACCAGGAGCACGCCGGCTTCCAGGGGGCCACCGCCCGTGGCCTGCTCGATCAGCGACGGGGCGCGGAACAGCACCCCGTAGTAGCCGGCGAAGACGGTCCCGCCGATGAGCCCGGCCGCCAGGAAGCCGCGGGATGCGATCACCCGCCGAGGCACGAACCCGTCGGGCGTGCTGCGCACGCGCCACCACAGTCCCACGGCGGCGAGCGCCCCGGCGGCAGCCACGACGAGCGTGACCGGAGCGGGCAGGCCGACCGAGTGTGCCTGCAGCAATGTGATCAAGGAGCCGGCGAGTACCGACAGCACGGCCGCGCCGACGATATCGAGTCGCCCGGTCGAGCCGTTTCGCTCGCCGCTGCCGCTGCCGCTGCCGCTGCCGCTGCCGCTGCCGCTGCCGCTCCGCGTCAGCGCGCGCCTACTCGGCAATGCGGCCAGCAGGAGGGGCAGCGCGAGGGCCGGGATCGCGAGCACGGCACGCCACCCGAGCCATGCGGTCACCGCCCCGCCCAGCAGTGTCCCGCACCCCGACGCCGTCGCGCTGGCCGCCGCGATGATTCCCAGGGCGCGGATCCGTTGCCGCCCGGGAAGGGCGGTGGCCGCGGCGAAGACGGCGATCACGGTCGCGCCCGCCCCGGCGCCGCCGATCAGCCGGCCGACGATCACGACGGACAGGGTCGGCCCGGCTCCGGCGAGCACGGAGCCCGCGGCGAGCGCCACGACCCCGGCGACGAGGACCTGGAAGGGGCTCCAGCGGACCAGCAGCCGACCCGCGACCGGCATCGTGAGCGCGGAGGTCAGCGACCACGCGGCGAGAATCCATGCGGTGGCCCCGAACGGCACCGCGAGTGCGCGGCCGATGGCCGGCAGGGCCACCGACGGCGCTCCCAGCGCCACGTACATCGGCAGCACCAGCATCCCCAGAGTCAGCCCCAGCCGACGCCCGTCCGGGGCGCCGGTTCGCTCCGGTGCCGGGGCCCCTCCGGACGGGATCGTCTGCGGTGTCGTCCCCTGCCGAGTATGTTGTGACATCCTAAAGCTCCTTTGGGTGTAACGTTATGAGGCAGTGAGGAGACACGTCAAATGCAGGATGCGTGTTACAGCCCATGGGCGGTCCAGACGGCCGTCGACCTGGCCAACACCTTGCGGCCGGTCAAGGGAGAGGACGCGCTCGAGACCGTGGAGCAGCTCCGGGACTTCCTCGACGACCATCCCGCGGCCGAGCCTCCGAGTTCGGCCGCGAACCAAGGGACCGGTCCGCGGCATCTCACCCGCGCCGACCTGGCGGAAGTCCGCGCGTTGCGCGAGACGGTGCGTGAGGTGCTCGAACGGGCGAACGCGGACGCGGTCGAAGCTGCGGCTCTGATCAACGACGGTCTGCGTCGCAGCCGCGCCACCCCGGTACTGCGCCACGAGGACGACCGCTGGTGGACCGAGGTGACCTCCGACACCGACCGCTGCTCGGCGCACCTTGCCGCGACTACGCTCAGCGCACTGGCCTCCGTGATCGCCACGCTCGGTCCCGCCCGTCTCGGCGTATGTGCCGGGCCGACCTGCCGGGCCACCTTCGTGGACCTCTCGCGCAACGGCTCGAAGCGGTACTGCACCCGAACCTGCGCACACCGGGCCAGCGTCGCGGCCTACCGGAGCCGGCGCAGCCCGCGTTGAGCGCCGGCACCTGACCCTGCCGGGCCGGCGCCGGCGAGAACCGCGTCAGCGCTCTGGCGAGTGGCACACCGCAGCCGGCCGTCCGGGGCCAAGATCATCCCGTGGCGGGGTCTGGCGTATCCGGGTCACACCCCATGTCCGCTTGTCCGCTCTCGCCGGATCACGTGTCGCGCCGCTCCAGCGGCCGGTTGGCCGGGCCCTGCAGCACCCGGCCGTCGGTTCCGAAGCGGGAGCCGTGGCAGGGGCACTCCCAGGCCCGCTCGGCGGCGTTGAACGCGACGACGCAGCCCAGGTGGGTGCAGGTGGCCGAGACCGCGTGGACGGTGCCCTCCTCGTCCCGGTAGACGGCACAGCGCCGCCCGTCCAGGCGGACCACGGCCCCGGTGCCCGGGGCGATCCGGTCGACCGGGCCGGTGTGCGCGGTGCTCAGCCGGTCGCCGATGAAATGCCGCCCGACCCGGACCTGGTGGCCGATCAGCGCCGGGGCCTCGCGCAGCGCCGGCCACAGCCGCCGGGGGTCGTACAGCCCGGCCCACGGCGGACGCTCACCGCCGATCAGCGCGGTGAGCAGCCGGCCCGCCATGATGCCGCCGCTCAGCCCCCAGCCGCCGAAGCCCGTCGCGACATAGGTGTGGCGCGCGCCCGGGTGGAAGGGGCCGACCAGCGGCACGGTGTCGGTGGGGTCGTTGTCCTGGGCGGCCCAGCGATGGGTGATCTCCACGCCCGGGAACCGTTCCCGGGTCCAGCCGGCCAGCCGTTCGAAACGCTCGGGGGTGCCCTCGGCGCCGGGGGTGAAGGACTCCCCGGTCACGATCAGCAGCCGCCGCCCGTCGCCGTACGGCGCGGTGCGCACCGACCGGGTGTGCCGCTCGGGGGTGAGGTACGCGCCGTGGGGGTCCTGGCCGGCCGGGAGGGGCGCGGCCACGACCAGTTCGCGGCGCGGTGTGAGCCGGGCGAACAGCAGCGCCCGGTCGAACACCGGGTAGTGGGTGGCGACCACCACGTCCCCGGCCGTCACCACCGCCCCGCTCTCCGTGCCGACCCGGCACGGGGTGCCCTCCTCCAGACCGGTGGCCCGGGTGTGCTCATGGATCCGCCCGCCGCGGGCGCACAGGTCCGCGGCCAGCGCGAGGAGGTACTTGCGCGGATGGAACTGCGCCTGTTCCTCGACCCGGACCGCGCCCGCGACCGGGTACGGCAGCCCAGTCTCCGTCACGTACGAGGCGGGCAGCCCCGCCTCGCGGGCGGCCTCCGCCTCGGCGCGGAGCTGGTCGGTGCGCGCCGGGTCCTCCGCGTAGCTGACCGCCGGGACGCGCTCCAGCTCGCACTCGGCGCCGAGTTCGGCGGCGATCGCCACGGCCCGCTCGACGGCGTCGGACTGCGACCGTGCGTACATCCGGGCGCCCTCCGGGCCGCGGGTGCGGCGCAGCCGGTCGTAGACGAGCCCGTGCAGCGCGGTGAGCTTGGCGGTCGTGTGGCCGGTGACGCCCGCCGCGATCCGGCCCGCCTCCAGTACGGCCACGCGGTACCCGGCACGGGTCAGCTCCCAGGCGGTGCTGAGCCCCGCGACACCGGCGCCGACGACGGCGACATCGACCTCCACGTCCTCGGTCAGGGCCGGGTGAGGGGTGCCGGGCGGCGCGGTGCCCATCCAGTACGACTCGGACACTCCGGGAAGTTCATTCATCGGCCCCGAGTGCCCACCGGCGACGCACCGAAGCGGGCCGTTACCGCGCGGTCCGCCCCGGGGCCCGGGACGCCAGCAGCGCCGAGGCGGCGCGGGCGTGCAGCGAGTCCAGGGCGGTGAGCTGCCGCCCGGCCCGCTCCAGCAGCGCGGCGAGGCGGTCCGTCCGCAGCCGGGTGTCATGGACGGCCACCGCGAGCAGCGAGCGCCACAGCAGCGCCTTGCCCTCCACCCCCAGGCGCAGCGTCTCCAGCCCCACCAGCGTGTTCACCCCGGAGCGCCGCCGCGTCCGGCCGCCCTGCGTAAGCCGTGCGGCGCGTTCGGCCGCCCGCGCCGCGTGGACCTTGGCGCGGCGGACGGGGATGCCGAGCGAGGCCATGCACCGCAGCAGCGACCTGCGGTCCTGGATCAGTTCCGCCGTGAGCCTCGCCAGCTCGCCGCCGTACGCCGAGCGCCGGTGCCCGCGGGCCATCCGGCGGGCCAGGCCGATCCCGGCGGTGGCGGCGGCCAGGTGGTCGTTGAGGTAGATCCCCAGCCACGGCGGCGCGTCCCTCGCGCCGCCGGACCGGGCCGCGGCGGGTACAGCCATGGTCGTCCTCCCGACGCCGTTCCCCGAGCAGTGCTGTCGCCCCGGGGAGTACCCCCTGCGGGGGTGGCCAGGAGACGGCGGTCGGCTGTCTCACCTGGCCGGGCGGCGCACTGCGTCGCGGGGCGGGCTCACGGCAGGCGCCGGGGCAGCGTTGTCGGCCCGGGGGGTACCCCCTGCGGGGGTGGCCAGGAGACGGCGGTCGGCTGTCTCACCTGGCCGGGCGGCGCACTGCGTCGCGGGGCGGGCTCACGGCAGGCGCCGGGCTCGCAGCACACTGTCGTGGGCGTGGTGGGTGCCGACGGGGGCGGGGGAGACGCGTGGACGGGTCTCGTTGACCAGGATGTCCCAGGCGGGGCCGAGGAGGCGGGCGATGTCGTCGGGCTGGTAGTAGTCGGCGGGGTCGAAGCCCGCCTCCTGACGCGCGGCCAGGTCCGCCAGGGCGTGGGTGGCGAAGAGCAGCGTGCCGCCGGGGGCGACGGCGTCCAGCAGACCGCGCAGCGCGGCGTGGCCCGGCTGCCGCTTGAGCGGGAAGTACTGGACGGACACCAGGTCGAAGGCGCCTGCCGGGGGCGGCGTGGTGAGCAGGTCGGCCCGTGCCCACGACACGCGGCCCCGGACGTCCGCGGCCGCGGCGGCGGCGCGGGTCAGCGCGACCCCGGAGATGTCGACCGCGGTGACCTGCCAGCCGCGCCGGGCCAGCCAGCGCGCGTCGGCGCCCTCACCGCATCCGACGTCGAGCGCCTGGCCGGGTGCCAGGCCGCTGGCCTCGGTGACGAGCACGCCGCCCGGGTCGCCGCTGAACACCTGGTCGCGGCTGCGGTACATCTCGTCCCAGTGCTGGGCGTTCATGGCGTTCGGTCCTCTCGTCGGTTCCTGGCGGTGGTCACGTGGGGTGCGCTCGGCCGCTGCCGTGGGCGTGGCCGCGCCGTCCGTGGGCCCCCGCCCGGCGCCTGGCCGGACGATGCGGCGGTATGCGACGGCTCCCGGACACGGACGCCGCCACTCGCCCCGCCGGGCCCGCGCCGGCCACCACCCCGTCGTACGGATCCACGCCCGCGACCCGGGCGTCCGGGAACACCGCGACGCACCTTCCGCCGCCACGGTCCCCCCAGCCGCGGCGTTCCGGCAAAGTTCTTTGCGGAAACCGCAAAACGAGTGCACGGTGAAGGGGTGAACGACGACCTCGACGCCGTACTCGCCGCGGTCGGACCCCGGTTGCGCGCGCTGCGCCGTCGCCGCGGGGCCACCCTGACCGCCGTGTCCGAGACCACCGGCATCCCGATCAGCACCCTGTCCCGGCTGGAGTCCGGCCGGCGCAGACCGGGCCTCGAACTCCTGCTGCCCCTGGCCAGGGCCTACCGGGTGCCGGTCGACGAGCTGATCGGCGCCCCGGCCGAGTCCGACCCCCGGGTGCGTCCGCGGCCGTTCACCCGCAACGGCATGACCATCGTCCCGCTGACCCGCGAACCCGGCGGGTTGCAGGCGTACAAGCACCTGCTCCCGGCCGGCCTGACCGACGGCCGCGAGCCCGACCCCCGCTCGCACGAGGGCTACCACTGGCTGTACGTCCTGCGCGGGCGGCTGCGAGTCGTCCTCGGCGACCAGGACTTCGTCCTCACCGAGGGCGAAGCCGCCGAATTCGACACCCACCTCCCGCACTGGTTCGGCAACGCCGACGAACGCCCGGTCGAATTCCTCAGCATCCTGGGCCCCCAGGGCGAGCGCGTCCGCATCAGGGCCCGCTACCGCCCCGACGACCCCCGTCCCCTCCGAGCGGCCCCGCGGACCCGCACCACCGGGGCGCCCGAGAGCCCCCGCTCCCCGGGGAACCGGCCGCCGGGAGCGGGGCGGTGAACCCCGCCGGCACGGGCCGGACCGTGGCCGGCACCCGGGCCCGCGCGGTGGCAGCGGCCCGCCCGGTGGCAGCGGTCAGCGCGGTGGCAGCGGCCCGCTCGGTGGCGGCGGTCAGCGCGGTGGCAGCGGTCAGCGCGGCCCGGGGGCGCGCAGCGAGCGCAGCGGCCCGCGGTGCAGCGGTGTGGTGCGCCACCGGGCGGTGAAGACGCGCTCCGCGAGGGAGCAGGTGACCACCAGGTGGTGCGGGGTCTCCAGGAACGCCACGTCCACGGTCAGCGTGTCCGGGTCCGTCCAGCCCCCGCTCACCGCCGTGGGAACGGGCGCATCCGGCCCCGTGTCGGTCCGCCACCCCGCCCCGTCGAGCCCCAGGTCCAGCCGGGCCGCGTCCTCGGCCAGCGAGACGGTCCACCCGCCGGTGCCGTCCTCGGCCACCGTGACCCTGGTCAGCGTCGGCTGATCCGCGCAGGCACCCCCTTCGGGGGCGAACGCGGCGCCCGACCACGCGGCGGCGTCCGTGAGCGGCGCGGGCTTGGCCGGGAGGGGCGGCAGCGCGAGCCGGGACAGCCGCCGCTCCAGCGCGGCGTCCTCGTCCGCGCGGCCGGTGAGCGGCGCGTCGCCGCACGCGGGCACCAGATGCTCCCACACCGCGTCCAGGACCTCCTGCGTCCGCAGCGTGTCCGCCGTCGCGGCGATCACCACGTCCTGCTCGGGCAGCACCAGGCAGAACTGCCCGTACGCCCCGTCGCCCCGGTACCCGTGCCGGGACATCCAGAACTGGAACCCGTACCCGCGCCGCCAGTCCGGACCCGGGCCCTCGCGCATGCCCACCTCGGTCGGGATCCGCTCCTGGGTCGCCTCGGCGACCCAGGAGGCCGGCAGCAGCCGCCTGCCCTCCCATACGCCGCCGCGCAGATACAGCAGCCCCAGCCGGGCGATCGCGTCGGTGGTGGCGAACAGCCCGCTGAAGCCGAGGTCACGGCCGGCCGGATGCTGCAGCCAGGCGGTCTGCCCGATGCCCAGCGGATCGAACAGCCGCGGCCGCAGATACTCCGTCACCGACTGCCCGGTCACCCGCTGGACGATCGCGGCGAGGGTGTACGTGGCGGGTTGGTTGTAGGCGAAGACGGTGCCGGGCGCGTGCTCCGGCGGAAGCAGCAGAAAGCCGCGCACGGGCTCGTGCGGGTCGAGGCCGAACGCCCGCTCCACGGTCTCCCCGGCATGCCCGCTGGCCATGGACGCGACATGGCGTACGAGCATGGCGCGGCTGCCCGGATCGGTGATCTCCGCCGCGAACTCGGGGAAGTACGAGATCACCGGATCGTCGAGGTCCAGCAGCCCCTCGGCGGCGGCCAGGCCCGCGGCCGTGGAGGTGAAGCTCTTGCTGAGGGAGTAGAGCAGCTGCGGCCGCTCGGCGGTGTACGGCGCCCACCAGCCGGAGGCGATGAGCCTTCCGTGGCGCAGGATCATCAGACTGTGCGGTTCGATGTCCGGCGCCCCCTCGACGGTGTCGAGGAAGGCGTGGACGCCCCGCGCGTCCACGCCTTCGGCGGCGGGGGTGCTGGTGGGCAGCGGATGAGCACTCATCAGACGGGTCCTCGGGGGTCAGTGGCGGCCTGCGCCCACCCTCCCCGGCGGGGGCGGCGGATGTCCAGCGGGATTCGCGCGGCGGCGGCCCGTCCGGGTCCGGAGCACCGCCGCGCCCCGGACGTCCGCCGCCCCGGTACCACGGTCCCGGACCCCGGCGCACGGCCCCGGACCCCGGAGGGTGGGCGGTCGCACGGCGGGCGGGGCTGTCACGGGCCGGTGGCGCGCTGAGAGGATCGGCGGTGCTGGATCGGTGGTGATCCGCGAACGCACCAGACGCCGGAAGGACCGAACGCCCCGTGACCGACCCCGTGACGGACCCCGAGACCGCCCCCGCGACTTCCGTATCCGCCCCCGCGACCCCCGCGACCCCCGCGGTCCCCGCGCCCGCCCTCGCGCCCGGCGACGTCGTGCTGGCGCGCACCGAGGGCCGCGCCGGATATCTCACCCTCAACCGGCCCCGCGCCCTCAACGCCCTCACCCACCCGATGGTGACGCGGATCGCCGAGGCCCTCACCGCCTGGGAGCGGGACCCGGCCGTCCAGACCGTGGTGATCGACGGGGCGGGGGAGCGCGGGCTGTGCGCCGGCGGTGACATCCGCGCGATCCACCAGGACGTGACCTCGGGCGGCGGCGCGGCCTCGAGGGCGTTCTGGCGCGACGAGTACGCGCTCAACGCCCGCATCGCCCGCTTCGGCAAGCCGTACGTGGCCCTGATGGACGGCATCGTGATGGGCGGGGGCGTCGGGGTCTCGGCCCACGGCGGTGTGCGGATCGTCACCGAGCGCTCCCGGGTGGCCATGCCCGAGACCACGATCGGCTTCGTACCGGACGTCGGCGGCACCCATCTGCTGTCCCGCGCACCGGGCGAACTGGGGACGCACCTGGCGCTCACCGGAGCGGCGGTGGGCGCCGCCGACGCCCTGTTGTGCGGGCTGGCCGACCACGTCGTCCCCTCCGGGCTGCTGCCCGCGCTGGCCCGGGACCTGGCCGCGGAGCCGGTGGCGGACGTGCTGCCCCGGTACGCGGTCGAAGCGCCGGCCGGGACCCTGGACGGCCACCGGGAGTGGATCGACCACTGCTACGCGGCGGACACCGTCGAGGAGATCGTGGACCGCCTGATGGCCGCCGGGGAACCGGCCGCCAAGGAGACCGCCGAGACCCTCCTCGCCAAGTCCCCCACGGCACTGAAGGTCACGCTGGCCGCCGTCCGCCGGGCCAGGGCGCTCGGTTCCCTGGAGCGTGTGCTGGAACAGGAGTACCGCGTCTCCTGCGCCGCCCTGTCCTGCCCCGACTTCGTCGAGGGCATCCGTGCCCAGGTGATCGACAAGGACCGCGCCCCGCGCTGGTCCCCGGCCGGTCTCGCCGAGGTCACCGACGCGGAGGTGGCCCGCTTCTTCGCCCCGCCCCGGGACGGCGAACTCCGCCTCGCCGACGCCCCGTAGCCGGATAGGCCCATCGACGTCGGCAGCCGAAATAGTGTGCCAAGCGGCCCACTGCCGTGTGGTGGCCCCGGGGGCGGTGGCCTGCTGCGGCGCGGTGGGCCCCCGGGGGCGGCAACCCGCCGCGTTGGCCCGGGGGCGGTGGCCCACTGCGGCGTGGTGGCCCCGGGGCGGCGGCCAACTGCGACATGGTGGCCCCGGAGTGGCGGCCCACTACGGCACGGTGGCCCCGGGGTGGCGGCCCACTTGGCGTGGTGGCCAACTACGGCACCGTGGCCCCCGGGGCGGTGGCCCACTACGGCACGGTGGCCCCGGGGCGGCGGGCGGTCACCAGCTGCTCTTGGTCACCCCGGGCAGCTCACCCGCGTGCGCCATCTCGCGCATGCGGATCCGGGACAGGCCGAAGGCGCGCAGATGGCCGCGGGGGCGGCCGTCGACGGAGTCGCGGTTGCGCACGCGGGTGGCGCTGGCGTCGCGGGGCTGGCGGCGCAGTTCCCGCTGCGCGTCCAGCCGTTCCCGTTCCGAGGCCCGGGGGTCGGCGATGACCGCCTTCAGCTCGGCGCGGCGCTGGGCGTAGCGGGCGACGACGGCCCGCCGCTGCTCATTCTTGACGATCTTGCTCTTCTTCGCCATCAGACCTTCCCTCCCCGGGCGCGGATACGGGCCACGGCCGCCTCGATGCCGATCGCGTCGACGGTCTTGATGGCCTTGGCGCTGAGGGTGAGCCGGACGTGGCGGCCCTCGCTCGGCAGCCAGTAGCGCTTGCGTTGGACGTTGGGGTCGAACCGGCGCTTGGTGCGGCGGTGCGAATGGGAGATGCGGTGGCCGAAGCCGGGCTGCCGGCCGGTGAGTTGGCAGTGGGCGGACATGGTCCCTCCGTTCGGTGGTGTGGTCGGGATGCCGCGGCAGCGTAGCAGCTAGATGAAAATGAAAACCACTTCTGTGTATGCTACGGCGCATGGCACGCAACGAACTACGCCCGATCATCAAGCTGAGGTCCACCGCGGGCACCGGCTACACGTACGTGACCCGCAAGAACCGGCGGAACGACCCCGACCGGCTGACCCTGCGCAAGTACGACCCGGTCGTCGGCCGCCACGTCGACTTCCGCGAGGAGCGCTGACCGCCATGAAGCCCGGCATCCACCCCGCGTACCGGCCCGTCGTCTTCCGTGACCGGGCCGCCGACTTCGCCTTCCTCACCCGCTCCACCGCCACCAGCGACACCACCGTCGAATGGGAGGACGGCAACACCTACCCGGTCATCGACGTCGAGATCTCCTCGGCGAGCCACCCCTTCTACACCGGCACCCAGCGGGTCCTGGACACCGCCGGACGCGTCGAGCGGTTCGAGCGGCGCTACGGACGCGGACGGAGGGGCCGGTGACCGCGGACGACACCCGGCTGCCCGTCGCCGTCGTGGGCGGACTGCACGCCGACGCCCGCCGCGCCGCCGTCGAGGAGATCCTGCGCACGGTGCCCGGCTCCGTGGCCCTGCACCACGACCTCTCCGCCGCCACCGACCGCGCCGTGCGCCGCACCGTGCGCGACGCCTCCGGGCCGCTCGGCGAGGGTGAGGCGCCGCTGGTGAACGACTGCGCGTGCTGTGCGCTGCGCGAGGACCTGGTCCCCGAACTGCTGCGCCTGGCCACCGGCGGCGGACACCGGCTCGCCGTCGTCGAACTGTGGGACTCCGTCGAACCCCAGGCCATGGCCGCCGTCATCGCGGACGAGGGCGCCCCGCTGGAACTGACCGGAGTGGCCACCGCGGTCGACCCGGCCCTGATGGTGCCGTACCTGGCGAACGGTGACGACCTGGCCGATGTGGGCCTCGCCGCCGCGCCCACCGACCAGCGCACCATCGCCGACACCTTCGCCCGGCAGCTGGAGTACCCCACGCTGATCGCCGTCGCCGAGGACACCACCTGTGACGAGGTCGCCGACGAGGGCGACCACGCACTGCTCACCCAGCTCACCCCGGGCGCACGGCATCTGCGGCTCGGCGAGGGGGCCCTGGGGCCCGCCCTGCTCCAGGGGTTCGACACCGCGGCGGCGGCCGCCCGCCTCCACCCGGCCTGTGCGCTGCTGCCGCAGGAGGGCGACGAACACGGGGTGGCCACGGTGGTCTGGCGGCGCGAGCGGCCCTTCCACCCGCAGCGGCTCTACGCGGCGCTGGAGGATCTGACCTGCGCCGCGGCCCGCAGCCGGGGCCGCTTCTGGCTGGCGGACCGGGGCGACACCCTGCTGTCGTGGGACGCGGCGGGCGGGGCCCTGTGTGTGGAGTCGGCCGGGCCGTGGCTGGCCGCGCTGCCGGACGCCGCCTGGGAGATGGTGCCGGCCGAGCGGCGGATCGCCGCCGCGCTCGACTGGCACCCCGAACACGGCGACCGCTGCCAGCATCTCACCTTCACCTCGCCCGGCCTGGACCGGGACGGGCTGCTGGCCCTGCTCGACGCGTGTCTGCTGACCGACGCCGAGTACGCGGCCGGGCCGGACGCCTGGAGCCGGCTGCCACACGCCTTCGATGAACTGCTCGACCCGGTGTCCTGACCTCGGCACGGACACCGCACGCACCGCGAACAGCACGCACCGCGAAGAGAAGGACCCGATGATGACCCGACGCCCCCATCCCACCCGCCGGGACGCCCGGCGCGACCGTGGCAACCCGCTGGACAAAGCGGGTGTCACCGTCATCGACTACAAGGACACCGACCTGCTGCGGAAGTTCATCTCCGACCGCGGCAAGATACGCAGCCGCCGGGTCACCCGGGTGACCCGGCAGCAGCAGCGCCTGCTCGCCCGCGCCATCAAGAACGCGCGGGAGATGGCGCTGCTGCCCTACGGTTCGCGCTAGCCGCGCTGTCCGGACAGGGCAGCCAGGGAGCACGGCCAGGGCCTCTCGCCACAGGGGGCGCCCCGCTCCCGGCGCCCGGCACGGCACCTCGCCGCGCCGTCGCACCGCCCGGGTATGCCCTGTACGAGAGCGATGCTCCGCCTCGCGATGCTTCCGCGGGCCGTCGCTGAGAGGTGCCTCCTCCGCATCGAACACCGCTCGCGGCCGGACGCCCCCTTGTCGACGGACCCCAGGAGCTCGCCGGTTCGCCGGATCGGTGCTGTCGGCCGCGCCGTCCGGATCGCGGCCGAGGGGCTCCGGCGCCGTCCGGACGGCGGGGCCGGACGTCGTGACCGCCGTTGGGCAGCCGGCCGCCGGGGTCCCGGGGCCGGAGAACGCGGTGGCCACACGCCACGAGTGGCGCGCGGCCCGGCCCTGGCGCGGCCGTTCGGCGGGCGGACGTCCTCCGCGCTCCGACTGGTGCACGGGTGCGCGTGTATGCACATAATGGCCGTATGGAACCGCATCAGCACAGAGGCCGGTCCCACTGGCGGCACCGGCTCGCGCATCTGCTGAGACCGCACTCGCACGAGTCGGCCGAGAAGGTCGATCCCGCGCTGGAGTCGTCGGCCGAGGGCATGCGTGCCCTGTGGCTCTCCCTCGCCGTCCTGGGCGCCACCGCGCTCTTCCAGGCCGCGGTCGTCATGGTGTCCGGCTCGGTGGCGCTGCTGGGCGACACCGTCCACAACGCCGCCGACGCGCTGACCGCGCTTCCGCTCGGCGTGGCGTTCGTCCTGGGGCGCCGCGCGGCCAACCGCCGCTTCACCTACGGCTACGGCCGCGCCGAGGACCTGGCCGGGATCGTCATCGTCCTCACCATCGCCGCCTCGGCGGCCCTGGCCGCCTACGAGGCCGTGGACCGGCTGCTGCACCCGCGCGGCATCTCCCACCCGGGCGTCGTCGCGGTCGCGGCGGTCCTCGGCTTCCTCGGCAACGAATGGGTGGCCCGCTACCGGATCCGGGTCGGGCGCCGCATCGGCTCGGCGGCCCTGGTCGCCGACGGGGTGCACGCCCGCGCCGACGGCTTCACCTCCCTGGCGGTGCTGCTGGGCGCGGGCGGTGCGGCGCTCGGTCGGCAGCAGGCCGACCCGGTCGTGGGCCTGGTCATCACCGCCGCGATCCTGTTCGTCCTCAAGGACGCGGCCCGCGAGGTGTTCCGCCGGCTGATGGACTCCGTCGACCCGGCGCTGATCGACACCGGTGAGGCCGCCCTGCGCCGGGTCCCCGGCGTGCTGGGCGTGACCGAACTGCGGATGCGCTGGATCGGCCACCGGCTGCGCGCCGAGGTCACGGTCGAGGTGGACGGCGGCCTGGACCTGCGCGCGGCGCACGATGTGGCGGTCGGGGCCGAACACGCCCTCCTGCACGCGGTGCCCCGGCTCACCGCCGCCCTGGTGCACACCGATCCGGCGCCCGGCCCGGGCGCGGAGGACCCTCACCGCCTGCTGGCCCACCACGCGGCGTGAACCGGCCAGGGTGCCGACTGCCAACGGGCGACAGGCTTGCGGCTACCATGACCGCTTACGGAGCGGAAGGAGACCTCGGACGGTGTCCAACACGGCACTTATCGAAGGTCCTTGTGGATCCGACGGCTGATCAGGGGTTGCGTCACCCCCTCGGTTGAAAGTAACAACGGGTGGCATGAACTTGTTCAGCCGTACCTCCCGCCGCGCGGTCGCCGAAGCCGCACCGGCGGTTCCCTCTGCCCGGACGGCGTCCGGCGCCGCTGTTCTGCCCGCCCCCGGCCTCGAGGCTCTCACCGGGGAGTGGATCGTCGACCCGGCGCACAGCCGGATCGGGTTCTCCGTCCGGCACGCCATGGTGACCACGGTGCGGGGGGCCTTCACCGAATTCGAGAGCCGCCTGTACTTCGACGGCCGTGACCCGCGCCGCTCCCGGGCCGAGGTCCTGCTGTCCACCGCCAGTGTCCAGACCGGTGTCGAGCAGCGGGACGACCACCTGATGGGCCGCGACTTCCTGGACGCCAGAACCTACCCGCACATCCGCTTCGTGAGCACCGCCGTACAGCTCGCGGGCCCGGACCTGTACCGCATGGCCGGGGACCTCACGATCCGGGACGTCACCCGCCCCGTGGTGCTGGAACTCACCTACATCGGCCATGTCACGGACCCCTTCGGCTACCAGCGGGTGGGCTTCGACGGCACCACCACCATCAACCGTTCCGAATGGGGGCTGACCTACAGCGCCAAACTGGCCGAGGGCGGTGCCCTGGTCAGCGAGAAGGTCCGCCTCCAGTTCGACATCGCCGCCATCCGTACGGCCCCCGTCGACTGAGGAGCCCCCGCCGGGGAGACGGCGCCCCGCCGTCACACCGGCTTCGTGGGCGCCGTGGCCAGATCCACGTTCTCCTCGACCCACAGCCGCAGGTTCTTCAGCGGCACGGACGCGCTGTGGCCCAGCGGCGAGAGTTCGTACTCCACGTGCAGCGGGACGGCGGGGTAGACGGTCCGGTCGATGAGGCCGGCCCCCTCCAGGCGGCGCAGTGTCTGGGTGAGCACCTTGGGGCTTATTCCCTGGAGGCGGCGCTGCAGCGCGCCGAACCTCAGGGGGCCTTCCTCCAGCGCCCCGATGGCCAGCGCCGACCATTTGTTGGCGAGCAGGTCGAGCATGCCGCGGCACGGGCACTGGGCCTCGTACACATCGTGGTGATCGTGCTGGCCTGTAGGGCATCGCGTGCTCATGGTGGGCCTTCCCGGCGTTCGTGCGGCCTGCTACTTCCCTTTGGATAGTAGTGTCCCTTGTGGGTAACCAGTCCCCTGAGGTTAGCGTGCGGTCACGCCCCGGAGAGCGGGCGTGACGAGATCGGATGGCTCAGGAGGTACACATGTCCACGTCCACGTCCACGTCCACATCCACGTCCACGATGCGTGCGGTGGTGCAGGACACGACCGGTGGTCCGGAGGTGCTGCGGGTCGCGGAGGTCGAACGCCCGCGGCCGCTGCCCACGGAGGTGCTGGTGCGGGTGCGCGCCGCCGGTGTCAACCCGGTGGACTGGAAGACCCGCCAGGGCGCTGGGATGGCCGGGGTGCTCGGCGAGCCGCCGTTCATCCTGGGGTGGGACGTCTCCGGTGTGGTCGAGGAGGTCGGGTTCGGCGTGACCACGCTGGCCCCGGGCGACGAGGTGTACGGGATGCCGTGGTTCCCCCGGGAGGCGGGCGGCTACGCCGAGTTCGTGACGGCTCCCTCGCGCCAGTTCGCGGTCAAGCCGGCCACCTTGAGCCACGAGGAGGCGGCGGCCGTGCCGCTGGCGGCGCTGACGGCGTGGCAGATCCTGGTGGACACCGCGCGGGTGACGGCCGGCCAGCGGGTGCTGGTGCACGCCGCCGCCGGGGGCGTCGGACACTTCGCCGTCCAGTTCGCACGGCATCTGGGGGCGCGGGTGGTGGGGACCGCCCGGGAGAGCCGCCACGAGTGGCTCCGCCGGCTCGGAGCGGCGGAGCTGGTCGACTACACCGCGCAGCGCTTCGAGGACGTGGTCGAGGACGTCGATGTGGTGATCGACCTCCTGGGAGAGGACCTGGACGCCACCAGCACCCGCTCCCTGAAGGTGCTCAGGAAGGGGGGCCTGCTGGTGGCCGTCCCCGGCGGTGTCGGCCCCGAGCTGCGCCGGGCCGCGGACGAGCGCGGGGTGCGCACCAGCGGCTTCCTCGTCGAGCCGGACGGCGCGGCCCTGACCACGATCGCCGCGCTGATCGACAAGGGTGAGGTCGCGGTCGAGGTCGAGGACGTCTTCCCGCTGGAGGAGGCCGCCCGCGCCCATGCGCGCGGAGAGGACGGCCACACCCGCGGCAAGCTCGTCCTGCGCGTGTGACACGTCCTGGCGTGTGCTACGTCCCGGGCATGTGCCACGTCCCGCGTGTGTGCCACGTTTGGCATGTGACACGTCCCTGCCACGCCCCGCGTCGGCGAGGACGGCGGTCAGCGCGAGGTACGGCCCCGCCGGCCGGGGCCGGTCGACCGGCGCGCCTCGCCCCGCGAGGTTGCCGCCGCTCATGCCCGGACGCGCGGCGCCACCGGCGAGGCGGTCGTGAGCGTGTCCATCACGGCGGCGGCCACGTCGGCCGCCTGGGCCCGGATCTCGGGGATCGCGGTGGACTCCCACAGCTCCCCGCGCCGCGTGGCGCCGAGCGTCCACAGCGGTGCGTCCGGCCCCTCCGCCGATCTGACCCGCCCGTCGGGGAGGGTGCTCAGGCCGAGGCCGAGCGGCCCGGGAGCGGCCAGCCCCGCCGCGAACAGCTCCCTGGGCAGCGGATCGGGGACCCGGCGCGCGTCGGTCTGCGGGCCCGTGCAGTTGACGACCGCGCCGACGGCCAGCCGCCGCCCGTCGGCCAGGCCGACCC
>NZ_BBOX01000055.1 GCF_001553455.1 Streptomyces hygroscopicus subsp. hygroscopicus | reverse complement strand
CCGGCGGCCAGGATCCCCGCCAGCCGGTCCGCGGTGGCCGGGGCCATGCGGTGCCGGTGCACCTCCCACTGGCGGGCCTCGCCACGGATGAACCTGACCCGGTCCGACTCCGGCAGCCGCTGCCACAGCGCGGCGGTCAGCGGCCGCAGCCCGTCGATGGCCGGACGCCAGTCCCCGTGGCCACGCCGGGTCCGGGCCACATGGCGCAGGACCGCGCGGCGCAGGGCGTCCAGACCGGTGCATCCGGTGAGTCCGTCGGCCGGTGCCACGGGGGCGGCGGGGGCGGCGGCGTGGCCGTGGGGGAGCAGCCCGGAGCGGGACACGGCGTGGACCGTGCGGCCGTCCCGGGCCAGCGTCATGGCGATGTCCACCATCGTCAGACCGGTGCCCACCAGCAGGACATCGCGCCCTTCGGGGATCGTGTCGAGCGCTCCGGGGGCCCAGGGGTCGGCGACGAAGGCGTCGGAGTTCCGCAGTGCGGGCGGCGCCCAGCTCACGGACGGCGGGTGGCTGCCGGTGGCGAGGACCGCGGCGTCCACGGTCAGCTCCCGGCCACCGGCCGTCCGCAGTGCCAGCCGTCCGCTGGTACGGACGGCGCCGGCCACCCGGTCCCGCACCCTGACCACGGTCCCCGGCGCGGTGGCGGCCCGCTGCCGGAGGTGGTCGGCGAGGTAGCTGCCGTACAGATGGCGCGGGGCGTATCCCCCCGGAGCCACCCGGCCGTCGGCGTGCGCGGCCAGCCAGCGGGCGAAGTCGTCCGGGTCGTCGGCCGTGGCGCTCATCCGGGTGGCCGGCACGTTCAGCAGGTGGCGCTGGTCGGTCGTCGCGTAGGCCGGTCCGCGGCCGGTCGTCGGCGCCGGGTCGATGAGGGTGATCTCCAGCGGCAGGCGACATCGTGCGGCCAGCTCCAGCAGCCGGGCGGTGATGAGGGTGCCGGCCGCGCCGGCCCCGGCGACCGCGACGCTGCAGTGCGCCTTTCCACAGGTCATGGGCGAGTCTCCCGCTCCGTAAGTCGACTTTCCCTATAGGAACGCTAGGGAAAATACCTCACCGCACCGAGCGCGACGATCTCCGGCACAACACGACGTGGTCACGTCACCCCAACTGGTTGACGCCCGGGCGCCCCGGGATCGGCCGGTCGCGGTCCGGGCAGTGCCGAGGGCGAGGGGGAGGGCGGGGGCGGGGCGCCGGATCCGCCCCGGCCGCCGCCGCGGCGCAGGAGGTAGACGCCGGCGGTGGCCGGCGGCAGAATGGGCGCCGATGTTTGACGGAGCGCCCCTGCGTATCACGGATGTCACCATCACCCCCGTCGCCTTCCGCGACCCGGCCCTGCTCAATTCCGTCGGCGTCCACGAGCCCTTCGCGCTCCGCTCGATCGTGCAGGTCCACACCGACGCGGGCCTGACCGGACTCGGCGAGACCTACGCGGACGAGCTGCACCTGGAGCGCCTGGAGGCCGTCGGCCACGAGATCGTCGGACTGGACGCCTTCGCCACCGAGGAGCTGCACCAGCGCGTCAAGCGGGTCATCGACCGCGTGGGCGGCTCCGGGGGCTCCGGGCTCACCGGCATGATCACCACCAGCAGCACCGTCGACCGCGTGGCCTCGCCGTTCGAGGTCGCCCTCCTGGACCTCCAGGGCAAGGCCGTCGGGCGCCCCGTCAGCGATCTGCTCGGCGGCGCGGTGCGGTCCGCGGTCCCCTTCAGCGCCTACCTCTTCTACAAGTGGGCCGCCCACCCCGGCCAGGAGCCGGACTCCTGGGGCGAGGCGCTCGACCCCGACGCGCTCGTGGCCCAGGCCCGGCGGATGGTGGACACCTACGGCTTCACCGCGATCAAGCTGAAGGGCGGCGTCAGGCCCCCGGAGGAGGAGATCGAGGCCGTGCGGGCGCTGCGCCGCGCCTTCCCCGGCCATCCGCTGCGCCTGGACCCCAACGCCGTCTGGACGACCGAGACCTCGGTCAGGGTGGGGCGCGCGCTCGAGGGGGTGCTGGAGTACCTGGAGGACCCCACCCCCGGGATCGAGGGCATGGCCGCGGTCGCCCGTGAGGTCCCCATGCCGCTGGCCACCAACATGTGCGTGGTCGCCTTCGACGAACTGGCCCCCGCGGTGGCCGCCGACGCCGTCCAGATCGTGCTCTCCGACCACCACTACTGGGGCGGACTGCGCCGCTCCAAGCTGCTCTCCGGCATCTGCGACACCTTCGGCATGGGCCTGTCCATGCACTCGAACTCGCATCTGGGCATCAGCCTGGCCGCGATGACCCACCTGGCCGCGGCCACCCCGAACCTCACCTACGCCTGCGACACCCACTGGCCCTGGAAGACCGAGGACGTGATCGTGGACGGCGCGCTGAGGTTCGTGGACGGCGCGGTACCGGTGCCGAGCGCCCCCGGCCTCGGCGTGGAGCTCGACCCCGACGCCCTGGCGCGCCTGCATGAGAGGTACGTCCACTGCGGACAGCGCAACCGCGACGACACCGGGTACATGCGCCGCTTCGACCCGTCCTTCCGGGCGGACCTCGCCCGCTGGTAGCCCGCCGCCCAGGGGGCTCACCTGCCCGAATACCTCGATTGACGGAGGCCGGCCCCGGTCATCTGGGGTACCCGGATCTCGGCTGGTCGTACGAAGCCGCGGGCCAGGACCTCTCCATAGCCTCTGGAGGACGGAAAAGACGCCGAACCCCGGAAGTGCTGAAGTCTTGTCTCCCTCCGCTCCTCCCGTACCTCCCGCCCCCGACCGGACCGACCGCCGTGGCCGGCGCATGCTCGGCGCGGCGGTCACCGCGGCCCTGGCGCTCGGCGCGCTGACCGCGCCCGCGGCCGGGGCCGTGGGCCACCCCGCGCGGCATGGTGCCGAGACGGCCGCGCGGCACGGCGCCGAGACGGCCGCGCGGCACGGTGCCGAGACGGCCGCCCCCGCGGCCGACACCGGTTCGCCGGTGCGGGTGAACCAGGTCGGCTACCTGACCCACGGCCCCAAGAAGGGCACCGTCGTCACCGGCGCCACCAAGCCCCTGACATGGCGGCTGCGGGCCGCCGACGGCACCGTCCGGGCGAGCGGGACCACCACCCCCGCGGGGATCGACCCCAGCTCCCGGCAGCACGTCCACACCTTCGACTTCAGCGAGGTCACCGACGCGGGCGCGGGATACACCATCACCATCGGCGG
>NZ_BBOX01000054.1 GCF_001553455.1 Streptomyces hygroscopicus subsp. hygroscopicus | reverse complement strand
GGGGAGAAGAGCGAGCCGTTCACCATCGGTGACCACCTCTACGGCTCGCTGCGCGACGACGCGCTGGCGTACTTCTACCACAACCGCAGCGGCATCAAGATCGACGCGAAGCTCGTGGGACGCCAGTACGCCCGTCCCGCGGGCCATGACAGGACCGCCGCGCACCGGGGCGACACCGACGTCCCGTGCGTCAGGGGGGTGTGCGACTACCGCCGGAATGTCTCCGGCGGCTGGTACGACGCCGGTGACCAGGGCAAGTACGTCGTCAACGGCGGTATCTCGGTGGCCCAGCTGATGTCCGCCTACGAGCGCACCCGCACCACCAAGGGCGCCGACGCCGCGCCGCTGGGCGACGGCCGGCTCCGGGTGCCCGAGCGCGGCAACGGCGTGCCGGACATCCTGGACGAGGCCCGCTGGGAGATGGAGTTCCTGCTGCGCATGCAGGTGCCCCAGGGCAAGCCGCTCGCCGGCATGGCGTTCCACAAGGTGCACGACAAGCAGTGGACCGGAATCCCCACCCGGCCCGACCAGGACACCCAACAGCGCGAGCTGCACAAGCCGTCCACCGCGGCCACGCTCAACCTGGCGGCCGCCGCCGCGCAGAGCGCCCGTCTCTGGCGGCCCTACGACCCGGACTTCGCCGCCCGCTGCCTGCACGCGGCCCGGACCGCCTGGGACGCTGCCAAGGCCCACCCGACGATGTACGCCAGCGACAAGGACTCCACGGGCGGCGGCGCCTACGGCGACCGGAACGTCGGCGACGAGTTCTACTGGGCCGCGGCCGAGCTGTTCATCACCACCGGTGATCACGCCTACGCCAAGGCGGTGCTCGGCTCGCCGCTGCACCACGACGTGGCCGCGCTCTTCCCGCGCGGCGGCGGTATGTCCTGGTCGCAGGTCGCCGGCCTCGGAGCGCTCGACCTGGCCACCGTCCCCAACAAGCTCACCGCCGAGCGGCGCGCGGACGTGCGCGCGATGGTGACGAAGGCCGCCGACCGCTACGCCTCGGACTCCGCCGGATCGGCCTACGGCGTCCCGTACGCGCCGAAGGGCGGCGCGTACGAGTGGGGCTCCAACAGCCAGGTGCTGAACAACATGATCGTGCTCGCCACCGCGCACGACCTGACGGGCAAGCCCCGCTATCTCGGCGCGGTGCTCTGCGGCATGGACTACGTGCTGGGCGAGAACCCGCTCAACCAGTCCTATGTCACCGGGTACGGCGAACGGAACGCGCACAACCAGCACCACCGCTTCTGGGCGCACCAGCGTGACCACCGGCTGCCGCATCCGCCGCCCGGATCGCTGGCGGGCGGCCCGAACTCCGGGCTGCAGGATCCGGTGGCGAAGAAGAAGCTGAAGGGCTGCGCCCCGGCGATGTGCTACACCGACGACCTCATGGCGTTCTCCACCAACGAGATCACCATCAACTGGAACGCGCCGCTGGCCTGGATCGCCGCGTACCTGGACGATCTGGGCAACGGCTCGACGGACCAGTCCGTGAGCTGATCCGGGAGGCACGGACGGTGCGGCGCCGGGGCGCTGGTCCGACAGGAAAACCTGGAAACCGGAAAACCGGTCCCCGGGCAGTCGCCCGGGGACCGGCCTTCCTACGGCGGGGACGGGGCCCCGGGAGATCAGTCGGCGCCGAACTCCATCGCGGCACGGTCGAGCAGCTTGTCCTCGGACACCTTCCCGTCCGAGGCGATCGCCTCGGAGGCGCCCTGGGGCATCGCGCCGATCAGCCCGGTCGAGGCCGCCTGCGCGGCGCCGATCAGCGCCGGGTGCGCGTTGCCGACCATGCCGAGCCCGGCGTACTGCTCCAGCTTGGCGCGGGAGTCGGCGATGTCCAGGTTGCGCATGGTCAGCTGGCCGATCCGGTCCACCGGCCCGAAGGCGGAGTCCTCGGTCCGCTCCATCGACAGCTTGTCCGGGTGGTAGCTGAACGCCGGTCCGGAGGTGTCCAGGATGGAGTAGTCCTCGCCGCGCCGCAGCCGCAGCGTCACCTCACCGGTGATCGCCGCGCCGACCCAGCGCTGCAGCGACTCGCGCACCATCAGCGCCTGCGGGTCCAGCCAGCGGCCCTCGTACATCAGCCGGCCGAGCCGCCGGCCCTCGGTGTGGTAGGTGGCGAGGGTGTCCTCGTTGTGGATCGCGTTGACCAGGCGCTCGTACGCCGCGTGCAGCAGCGCCATGCCGGGTGCCTCGTAGATGCCCCGGCTCTTGGCCTCGATGACCCGGTTCTCGATCTGGTCCGACATGCCCATGCCGTGCCGGCCGCCGATGGCGTTGGCCTCCAGCACCAGATCGACGGCGGAGGCGAACTCCTTGCCGTTGATCGTCACCGGCCGGCCCTGCTCGAAGCCGATGGTGACGTCCTCGGCCGCTATCTCGACCGCCGGGTCCCAGAACCGTACGCCCATGATCGGCTCGACGATCTCGATGCCCGTGTCGAGGTGCTCGAGCGACTTGGCCTCGTGGGTGGCGCCCCAGATGTTGGCGTCGGTGGAGTACGCCTTCTCCGTGCTGTCCCGGTAGGGCAGGCCGTGGGCGAGCAGCCACTCCGACATCTCCTTGCGGCCGCCCAGCTCGCTGACGAAGTCGGCGTCCAGCCACGGCTTGTAGATCCGCAGGGAGGGGTTGGCCAGCAGGCCGTAGCGGTAGAACCGCTCGATGTCATTGCCCTTGAAGGTGGAGCCGTCGCCCCAGATCTGCACATCGTCCTCGAGCATGGCGCGCACCAGCAGGGTGCCGGTGACCGCACGCCCGAGCGGGGTGGTGTTGAAGTAGCTGCGGCCACCGGAGCGGATGTGGAACGCCCCGCAGGCCAGGGCCGCGAGCCCTTCCTCCACCAGGGCCGCCCGGCAGTCGACCAGGCGGGCGACCTCCGCGCCGTACGTCGTGGCGCGCCCGGGGACCGAGGCGATGTCGGGCTCGTCGTACTGGCCGATGTCGGCGGTGTAGGTGCAGGGCACCGCGCCCTTGTCGCGCATCCACGCGACCGCTACCGAGGTGTCGAGGCCACCGGAGAAGGCGATCCCGACGCGTTGGCCGACAGGGAGGGAGGTGAGAACTTTGGACACAGCAGGATTATGCAGTGTCACGCATGATCATGCAAGCCCCCTGGTGGCACCCGGTGGCCGGCGCCCGTCGGTGGCCGGGGTGACGGGCGCCGGGGCAGCGGGGAGTGTCACGAGGTGAGGTAGGCCTCCACCTCACCGATCTGGGCCGCCGGCCAGCCCGTGTTCCCGGTGACGTTGAGCCTCAGGTAGCGCACGGAGGTGTTGCCGGGCAGGGTGACGGTGACGGTGTTGCCGGTCGCCGGGTCGAAGCGGTAGCCCTGGGAGCCGACCACCGTGGAGTACGACGAGGCCGAGCCGTCGGCGCTGCCCAGCACGGACAGCGTCTGGGTGCGGGCGCCCCACGCCGAGGACGGCGGCAGCTTCAGCACCAGCCGGCGGACGGCCTGGCTGGAGCCGAGGTCGACGGTCAGGGCCTGCGGAAACGCGTTGTTGGCGGACTCCCAGTAGGTGGTGGCGTCGCCGTCGACCGCCTTGCCGGGGGTGTAGACGTCCTGCGAGCCGGTCGCGGTGGCCGGACGGCCCTTGGCGAGGTTGCGGCCCGGGTCGGGCTCCGGGCTGCCCTTGCCGGGCTCGGGCCAGGTGGAGCAGTCCGGCCAGGAACTGCTCCAGCCGGAGTTGCCGCCGCCGTCGGTGACCTCGAAGGTGCCCGAGTCGGTCGGGAAGGGGCAGTTGTAGACGCCCGCCGCGCCGACGCTGGAGGCCGTGACGTCGCTGAACTTCGCCGCCCCCGGCGCCTCGGCCTGCACCACCACCGTTCCGGGGTTGGTCACGGTCGCGCCCTTCACCGTGACGTTCTTGACCGGGTAGCCCTTCCCGCCGCCGGAGACGAACTCGAACGCGCTGTACGGGCTGTCCTTGATGGTGGTGTCGGTGATGTTGACGGTGGCGTCGATCGCGCTGTTGTAGGAGTCGACGCGCAGCGCGCCCATCGGGTGGTTCCAGTTGGGGTTCATGGCGCCCGCGCGGACGAGCGTGTTGCCGTCGACGGTGATCGTGCCGGACAGCGGGTGGAACGGATCCAGGAACTTCTGGTTGGAGATGGCGATACCGCTGCCGAGCGCGTTGGTGTCGGAGATCAGGTTGTTCTTGACCGAGATGTCCGTGCCGCCGTAGATCGCTATGCCGTTGGCGAGGTTCGGCTGCGAGATGGTGTTGTTCTCGAAGCTGCTGTTGATGTCCGGCGAGTTCAGCGACCACATGGCGAGCGCGTCGTCGCCCTGGTTGCGCAGGAAGTTGCCGCGGACGCGGACGTTCTTGGCGGAGCCGTTGAGGTTCAGGCCGTCGGCGGTGGTGTCCAGGATGCGGTTGTTCTCGACCACGAGGTTGTCGTTGTTGCCCGTCAGCCACAGGCCGACCTTCAGGTGCTGCAGCCACATGCCGGACACGCTGGAGTCCGGACCGAGCGAACCGTTGACGAAGTTGTCGGGGTTGGAGTCGACGCGCTCGGTGACCTCGCCGATGACCGCGAAGTCCTTGATGTGGACCTTGCCCGAGGAACTGCTCTGGTCGATGAAGCGCGAGGTGTGCACGGTGGTGTGCCAGCTGCCGGCGCCCTGCAGGGTGACGTTCTGCACACCGTTCAGCGAGGAGGTCAGCTTGTAGTCACCCGGCGGGATCCAGACCACTCCGCCCTGGGCGGCGGCGATGGCGTCCCGGAACGCCTGGGTGGAATCGCCCTGTCCGGTGGGGTCGGCGCCCTTGGCGGTGACGGAGACCGACCCGGCGGGCTGGCCGGCGGCCGCGTCGACCTGCTCGAAGTCGGCCACATCCACGGTGACCTGGGTGTTCTTCGCCTCGAAGGCGACCTTGTCGCCGGCCCCCACGTTCTGGCCCAGCAGCAGCCGGGCGTTGTCGTAGAAGTGGTGGGTCTTCGAGCCCGTGATCCAGCTGGTGTCCACGTACGAGTACTTGGATGTGACCGCGATGCTCTTGGAGAGCTTGGTGCCGTTGACGTAGACGTCGAGCGTGCCCGACTGGCCGTCGGGCACGCTGTAGGCGACGTTCACGGCGTTGGCCGCGCGGGGCGCGCTGAACTCGACGCGCTGGCCGGCGGCGAGACGGACGGCCTGGCGGCCGGATGCCTCGGAGGCCAGTGTGCCCTGGGTGACGTCGGGTCCGATCTTCGTACCCGTGGTGGTGGCCGACTCCGCCTCGACGGAGGCGAACGGGAGGGCCGCGCCCGCCGCCGCGTGTGCGGCGGCGGGGGTCAGGGTGACCAGCATGCCGGCCGCCAGGGCCACGGTCGCCCCGATCGCCGGCAAGCGCCTGACGGATGCCGATGAGGTACTGCTGTGCATGTGCTGATCCCTTCGTGGTGGGGGGAGGGAGATGGAGCGCGGTGCGGTGGCGGCGGCTCAGCCGAGCAGCCAGACCGCGGTGTCCCGCGGGAGGCGGCCCTGATCGTCCAACGGGCCGCTGGTGAGCAGGATCCGGGAGTGGCCGTCCAGCTCGGTGGGGGTGTCGGCCAGGTTGACCACGCAGACCAGGCCGTCGCCACGGGCGAAGGCGAGCACACCCTCGGGCGAGGGCAGCCAGGTCAGCGGCCCGTCGCCGAACCCGGGCGTGTCACGGCGGATGCGGATCGCCTCGCGGTAGAGGGTGAGCATCGAGCCCGGGTCGTCCGCCTGGAGGTCGGCCGCGTACCCCGGCCAGTGCGCGGGCTGCGGCAGCCACGGCTCCTGGTGCGAACCGAAACCCGCGTACGGCGCCTTCGCCGCCCACGGCAGCGGCACCCGGCAGCCGTCGCGGCCCGGGTCGGTGCCGCCGGAGCGGAAGTGCATCGGGTCCTGGATGCGGTCACGGGGGATGTCGGCCTCGGGCAGGCCCAGCTCCTCCCCCTGGTAGACGTAGACCGCGCCGGGCAGGGCCAGCGACAGCAGGGCCGCGGCCCGGGCCCGCCGGGTGCCCAGGGCGAGATCGGTGGGGGTGCCGAAGACCTTGGTGGCGAAGTCGAAACCGGTGTCCTCGCGTCCGTAGCGGGTGACCGTGCGGGTCACGTCGTGGTTGCACAGCACCCAGGTGGCGGGCGCGCCCACGGGGGCGTGTTCGGCGAGCGTCTCGTCGATCGAGGCGCGCAGCCGCCCGGCGTCCCAGGGGCAGGCCAGGAAGGAGAAGTTGAAGGCGGTGTGCAGCTCGTCGGGGCGCAGGTAGCGGGCGAAGCGCTCGCTGTCGGGCAGCCACACCTCACCGACGAAGACACCGCCGTACTCGTCGGCCACCGCGCGCCAGGAGCGGTAGACCTCGTGCAGCTCGTCGCGGTCGACGTACGGATGCGGATCGCGGCCCTCGACGAAGTCGGGCAGCCGGGGGTCCTTGACCAGGAGGGCGGCCGAGTCGATGCGGACGCCCGCGACCCCCCGCTCGAACCAGAAGCGCAGGATCTCCTCGTGCTCCTGGCGGACGGCCGGATGGGCCCAGTTGAGGTCGGGCTGCTCGGGGGCGAACAGGTGCAGGTACCAGTCGCCGTCGGGCAGCCGGGTCCACGCCGGGCCGCCGAACTCCGACCGCCAGCCGTTGGGCGGCAGCTCACCGTGGTCGCCGCGGCCCGGACGGAAGTGGAACAGCTCCCGCTCGGGCCCGCCGGCGAGGGCGGCGCGCCACCAGGGGTGCTGGTCGGAGACGTGGTTCGGCACGATGTCGACGATGGTGCGGATGCCCAGCTGCTGGGCCTCGGCGATGAGCTTCTCCGCCTCGGCCAGGGTGCCGAAGGCGGGGTCGATGGCACGGTAGTCGGCGACGTCATAGCCGCCGTCCTTCATGGGCGACTGGTACCAGGGGCTGAACCACAGTGCGTCGACGCCGAGTTCGGCGAGGTACGGCAGCCTGGCCCGGACGCCCGCGAGGTCGCCGGTGCCGTCGCCGTCCCCGTCGGCGAAGCTGCGCACGTACACCTGATAGATGACGGCGGAGCGCCACCAGTCGTGGTGTGTCCGGGCAGGGGTGGGCTGTGCCACGGTGGGTGCCTTTCTGTCGGGGGGACGGTGTCAGCCCTTCGTGCTGCCCGCGCTGATCCCGGCGATGATGTGCCGCTGGAAGACGAGGAACAGCGCGACCATCGGAATGCTGGCGATGACCATCGCGGCGATGAGCACGGTCAGCTGGATGTTCTGCGACAGCTGGACGAGCGCCACGCTGATCGGCTGCTTGCCGGTGTCGGAGAAGACCATCAGCGGCCACAGGAAGTCCTGCCACACGGCGACCAGTGCGAAGATCGACACGACCCCGAGCACCGGACGTGACATGGGCAGCACGATCGACCACAGGGTGCGCAGCTTTCCGGCGCCGTCGATCTCGGCGGCCTCCAGGACGTCACGCGGGAGCTGATCGAAGAACCGCTTGAGGAGGTAGAGGTTGAAGGCGTTGGCGACCGCGGGCAGCCAGATCGCCAGCGGGTCGTTGAGCAGGCTGGTGTGGATCAGCGGCAGGTCGGCGACGGTCAGGTACTTGGGCACGACCAGCGCCTGGGCCGGGACCATCAGCGTGGCCAGGATGCCGCCGAGGATCACCTTGCCGAAGGCGGGTTTCAGCTTGGACAGGGCGTAGGCGGCGGCCGTGCAGAAGACCAGCTGGAACACCCAGGCGCCGGCCGCCTGGACCACCGTGTTCCACAGGTGCTGCGGGAGCTGCATGAGGTCCCAGGCATCGGTGTAGCCGCTCAGGTGCCACTGCTCGGGAACGAGCGTGGGCGGGGTCCGCGCCACCTCGTCCGGCGACTTCATCGCCCCGGACACCATCCAGTAGACGGGGAAGAGGAAGGCGAGCGCGAACAGCACCACCACGGCGCCGAAGACCGTCCAGTAGACGGCCCGGCCGCGGGGGCGGGCCAGCGTGGCGGGGGAGACGAGGGTCCGGGTACTCATGCGTCGTCCTCCCCGGAGCGGGTCAGCCGCAGATAGAGGGTGGAGAAGGCGCCGAGCAGCACGAGCAGCATCACGCTCAGCGCACAGGCGCCGCCGAAGTCGTTGTAGAGGAAGGCGTACTTGTAGATGAGGTAGAGGACGGTGACCGTGGCGTTCTCCGGACCGCCGCCGGTGATCACGAACGGTTCGGTGAAGACCTGCATCGTCGCGATGATCTGGAGCAGCATCAGCATGAGGATGACGAAACGGGTCTGGGGGATGGTGACGTGCCGGATGCGCTGCAGCAGTCCGGCCCCGTCCAGTTCGGCCGCCTCGTACAGCTCACCGGGAATGGACTGCAGCGCCGCCAGGTAGATCAGGACGGTGCCGCCCATATTGGCCCAGGTGGCGACGATGACGAGGGATATCAGGGCGGTGTCGGCACCGTTGGACCAGTTGGAGGTGGGCAGGTGCGCGAAGCGCAGCGCCTCGTTGGCCAGCCCGGCGCCGGGGTCGTAGAACCACTTCCACAGCAGGGCGCTGACCACCGGCGGAATCATCACCGGCAGATAGACCACGACCCGGAAGAACGCCTTGGCGTGCCGGAGTTCGTTGAGGACCAGGGCCAGCAGGAACGGGATGGCGAAGCCGATGAGCAGGGCGAGCACGGTGAAGGTGAGCGTGTTCCGCCAGGCCGCGGTGAACTCCGGATCGTGCAGCACCCGGGTGAAGTTGTCCGTGCCGACCCACTCGGGGGAGGAACCGGGCGTGTACTTCTGGAAGGCGATCACCACCGCGCGGATCGCCGGGTACCAGGAGAACAGCGCGAAGCAGACGAGGCCGCCCAGGAGGAAGCCGTAGGCGCGGGCCTGGTCGGCGAGGCGGCGCCGCCGCCGGCCCCCCGCCGGGGGCGGCGCCGGCACCGGGCGTACCGCGATCGCCTCGGCGGGCGGGCGCGCAGCGGTCTTGGTCATCGGGCTCAGCCCCGGGCCAGGATGCTGTCGATCTTGCCGGAGGCGTCCTTGAGGAGCTTGTCGATGTCGGCGTCCTTGTTGGTCAGGACGGCGGAGACGGCTCCGTCCAGCACGGAGTAGATCTGCTGGGCGTGCGGCGGCTCGATCTTCAAGCGCAGCTTCCGGTTGCCTTCGAGGAAGGCCGCGTAGTTCTCCACCGGGACGTTGGCGTTGGCCTTCTTGACCCGCTGGTCCTTGGCGTCGGCGGCGCCGGTGAACAGCCGCGGCTCGGGCAGGCCCACCGGGGCGTCGTTCTTCTTGGCGCGCACGTAGTCGCCGAGGAACCCCTTGCCGGGGGTGAGGAACATGTGGTCGAGCCACTTCAGGCCGGCCCGGATCTGGGCGGGCGAGTCCTTCTTGTGGAACATGTAGCCGTCGCCGCCGATGAGCGTGGCCTGGCCGCCGGGCATCGGGGCGATGGCGAGGTCCTTGTAACTGCCGCCGTTCTGCTTCACCAGGATCGGGATGTTGTCGGGCGCGGCGAGGTACATGCCGAGCTTGCCGGCGCCCATCATCTGCTGGGCGTCGTTGATGATCAGGAGCTGTTTGCTGCCCATCGAGTCGTCCACCCAGCGCATGTCGTGCAGGTTGCGCAGGACCGCGCGGGCCTGGGGGGTGTCGATGGTGGACTTCTTGCCGTCGGCGCTGACGACCTCGCCGCCCTGGGCGTAGAGCTCCGCCGTGAAGTGCCAGCCGCCCTGGTTCTGCGCGCTGTAGTCCGCGTAGCCGACGGTGCCGCCGCCGAGCGCCGCGATCTTCTTCGCGGCGCCGCGGACCTCCTTCCAGGTCGTCGGCGGCTTGTCGGGGTCGAGACCGGCCTTCTCGAAGAGCTTGCGGTTGTAGATCAGGCCCATCGAGTAGCCGGTGCGCGGGATGCCGTAGACCTTGCCGTCGACGGTGTAGATGTCGCGCAGCTGCTTCTGGATGGTCCGGTAGCTCTTCAGCTCCTTGAGGTACGGGGTGAGGTCGGCCGCCTGGTTGATGTCGACGACGTGCTTGGCGTCGGTGAAGTAGGTGTAGAAGACGTTCTCCATCTGGCCGCCGGAGAGCTTGGCGTCGAACGTCTTCGGGTCCTGGCAGGGGAACGCGTCGTGCGCGACGACGTCGATGTCCGGGTTCTGCTTCTCGAAGGACGCGATGTCCTCCTCGAAGAACCTGCGGTCGACCTTGGCGCTCTTGGGCGGCATGCAGTTGACGGTGATGCGTGTCTTTCCGCTCGCCGAGTCGTCGTTCGACCCGCCGCACGCGGTCAAGGCGAGGGAACAGACACTGAGCGCGATGAGGGTGCGGCTGAACCCGGTGCTTCTCATGGATGGACCCCTCTGGACAGGAGCAGGGAAGCCCATGGCCGCGGGCGGGGTGCACACAGCCATGAGCGCGCCGTCACTCAAGCACCGTTGACATCCAGCCGCAAGATGTTGCGCATATTTTGTAATTATTCAACTGCTCTGAGAAATCTGGCCGGTCGTCCTTCCGGCCGTCTCGAGACTGCCCTTGGGCTGCCTTCTTCGGGGTGCGTTCCGGCTGTCTTCCGGCTGTCTCCCGGCTGTCTTCCGGCGGCCCGGCCCTTCAGTCCCGGGGCGCCTGTGCGGTGGAGCCGCGCACCACCAGCTCCGGCTCGAACAGCAGCTCCTCGGCCGGTACGGACACCCCGCCGATCTGCGTGTTCAGCAGCTCCACCGCCGCCCTGCCCATGGCCTCGATGGGCTGGCGGACGGTGGTCAGCGGCGGCTCGGTGCAGTTCATGAACGCGGAGTCGTCGTAGCCGACCACCGACACCCGCGACGGCACGCCCAGCCCCTTGCGGCGCGCCGCCCGGATCGCCCCCAGGGCGAGCGGGTCGCTGGCGCAGATGATGCCCGTGACCCCCCGGTCGATCAGCCGGGACGCCGCGGCGTGGCCGCCCTCGATCGAGAAGATCGCCCGGGCCACGAATTCCTCAGGCAGATCGCCGGCGACCGCCCGCGCGGCGGCCAGCTTGCGCGCCGACGGCATGTGGTCCCCGGGCCCGAGCACGAGTCCGATCCGCTCGTGGCCGAGGGAGGCCAGATGCCGCCACGCCTGTTCCATGGCCACGGCGTCGTCGCAGGAGACGCCCGGGAAACCGAGGTGCTCGATGGCCGCGTTGAGCAGCACCACCGGGATGTTGCGCCGGGCGAGCAGCCGGTAGTGCTCGTGCGCCGCGTCGGCCTGCGCGAACAGCCCGCCGGCGAACACCACCCCGGAGACCTGCTGTTGCAGCAGCAGGTCCACGTAATCGGCCTCGGAGACCCCGCCCTTGGTCTGGGTGCACAGCACCGGAGTCAGCCCCAGTTGGGCCAGCGCTCCGCCGATGACCTCGGCGAACGCCGGGAAGATGGGGTTCTGGAGCTCGGGCAGGACCAGCCCCACCAGCCGGGCGCGGTCCCCCCGCAGCTGCGTGGGCCGCTCATAGCCGAGGACGTCCAGCGCGGACAGCACGGCCTGCCGGGTGGCTTCGGAGACCCCGGGCTTGCTGTTGAGCACCCGGCTGACCGTGGCCTCGCTGACACCCACCTTCTTCGCCACTTCAGCAAGTCGTCGCGTCATACACGCAAGAGTAGCGTAAGAATTGCAAGCCGTTTGCGTAACGAGGGTGCGGAACGGAACCGGCTTCGGCGGGCGCCCCGGCTCGGGCCGCCCGCGTCACCGCCACGGCCGCCTTGAGGTCCGCCCGGCACTGGGCTGCCCGGCGGCCGCGTATGCCTTGTGGTCGGCGTGGTCGGCGTGGTCGGCGTGGTCGGCGTGGTCGGTGGTCGGTGTGGTCGGCGCAGGGGCCAGTACGTCCGTCCTGGACCGCCTGGGTGCGGACACGGTCCTGAACCCGGGTACGGGACCTTCCTCCTGACGGCTCGTCCTGAACGGGGGTGCCCACGTGGGGCGGGGCGGCTGACGATGGACACCCGCGCCCTGACGCCGCCGCCCGGACGGTGAGATGGGTGGGGTGACCGATAGCGCCGCGCGGCCGCCGGTGCGCAGATCGGGCGGGCGGGTGAGGAGGCGCACGTCGGCAACTCACCCTCGTTTGCCGCCCAGCGGTATCCGGACCTGTCGGCCATCGAGGACACGCCGAACGCCGTCCTCCTCCTGTGCGTGTCCCAGGGCGGGGTGGTGTCCGGGGACGGGGTGGTACGAGGGGGGGAGGGGCGGTGTCCGGTGGCGGGGTGGTGCCCAAGGACGGGGTGGTGCCGGGGGAGGGGACGGTGTTCCCGTGGCGGGACGGTGTCCGGGCACGGGGTGGTACCGGG
>NZ_BBOX01000053.1 GCF_001553455.1 Streptomyces hygroscopicus subsp. hygroscopicus | reverse complement strand
CGGTGGCGGGTGGTCGCCAAGGACGGGGTGGTGCGGGGAGGGACGGTCGTTCCGTGGCGGACGGTGTCCGGGCACGGGTGGTACCGGGGGCCGGGGCGGTGTCCGGTGGCGGGGCGGCGCCCGGGGTTGGCTGTCCGCGCCGCCCACGCCGTACGGTCCTGGCTGGCCGGGGAGCGGTTCGCCCCCTCGCGTCTGGTGCTGGTGACCCGGGGCGCGCTCACCACGGCGGCCGGTGAAGACATCGAGGACCCGGCCGCGGCTGCGGTGTGGTCGCTGGCCGAGCCGGGGCCCGGTGCGATGGTGGCCGCGGCTCCCGGCCCGGTGCGGGCGGTGGCCGGTGGGTGCGGGAGGGGCCGGGTACGGCGGCGGACTCAGACGCCGAGCCGGCCACCGGTCAGCCGTGCCAGCGGGCGGCGGCGCCGGGCGGCGCGCTGCCGAAGGACGACCACGGTGGCGCCCGCGGCGGCGGCCCCCGCACCGGCGGCGGCGGTCAGTACCTTGCGCCCCTTCACCGCCATCCAGACCGTACCCGCCGCCGAGGCCGCCTTCTTGGGCGCCTGAGCCGCCACGGTACGGCTGGTTGCCACGGCCTTCTCGGCGGCCACCTGCGCCTTGTCGGCGGCGGCCTGAGCGGTGTGCGCCGCGCTGGCCGCCGTGGCCTTGGCCGTGGTCTTGGCCTTGGCTTCCGCGTCGTTCGCCGTGTCCTTGGCCTTTTCCGCCGTCTCCTTGGCCTTCGTGGCGGTGGCCTTCGCATTCCGGGTCGTGGTGTGTGCGTTCTTCTTCTCGCTCATGTCCTCCGCGTTACCACTCGGCCCGACAGCAAACCCGCGATGCCCGGCGGGCGCGGCCACCGGGGCAGCAGCAGCACCGGAAGCGGTGCGCCGCGCCGGCGCGCCCCCGGCTCACTCGGCGTCCACGCCGCCTCGCCGTGTGAACAGCGTGCCGCCCCGCCGCGTGAACGGCACGCGACCCCGCCGTGTGAACGGCACGAACCCGCCCGCCCTGGGCTACGGCGAGGACGCCGTCCAGACCGTGCCGCGCGCCTCGTACTCCAGCATGCCCTCCACTCCGATCGCCGCGTCCGCCCCGAGTTCGCGTCTGACCAGCCACAGGCCGAGCTCCAGGCCCGAGGAGATGCCCCCGGCGGTGACCAGGTCCCCGTCGTCGACGACACGGGCGTTCTTGACGATGCCGCCCTGTGCCGCCAGATCGGCCTTCGCGCCGTGGTGCGTGGTGCAGGGACGGCCCTTGGTCAGACCGGCGGCGGACAGCAGCAGCGCCCCCGTACAGAGCGAAGTGACCGTCAGTCCCTTGCGCGGCGCGGCGGCGAGCGCCCGTGGCAGGACGCCGCTGTCGATCTCCGCCCAGATTCCGGGGCCGTCGCGGCGGGAGTACCCACCGCCGGGCACCACGATCACGTCCGCTTCCTGCGGCGCCCAGCGGTGTGCCACCCGGATCTCGGTGCCGTACGCCGCGCGGACCGCCCCGAGCCGCCCGGTGGTGACGTAACGGACCCGCACCCCGCCCGCACTGTGCATGGCGGACGTGGAGAAGACCTCATAGGGAGCGATGCAGTCCAGCTCCTCCACTCCGTCGAACATCACGATGTCGACGCGCAGCGGCCCGGTCCGCCGTGGCGCGGCCGTCGTCTTCCCGGTGGTCATGGCGGTGGCCGTCCCGGTGTTGACGGCCGTGGCCGTCAGCGTCCCGGCGGCCAGAGCCGTCGCGCCCGCCGCCGTCGTCCGGCGGAGGAAGTGTCTGCGTTCCAATGTCCGGCTCCTGTCCCTCGCGCTCGTCGCGGTCGTCCCGGTCGTCCCGGTCGTCCCGGTTCAGTAGTCGGCCCGGAGGAGGAAAGAGTTCCGGCGTCCTGCGCGATCGTGGGAGCGGGGCCGCCGCCTTTCCGGAGTGATACATGCCACTTCACCTCCTCGCCTGGTCTCATTCGCCCCCATACGGGGTGCGCCCGCGCCCACCTCGCCGTAGCGGACACCGGCCGCCGCGCGTTACGGTCTGAGGAAAACGACGGCGTGACGGAAGTCCGGTGAGAACCCGGCACGGTCGCGCCACTGTGTGTCCGGCGGAAGCCCCGTACGCGGAAGCCCCGTACGTGGGAGCGCCACCGGATGAGTCAGACCCGCCGCCGTCGTATGAGCACCAACGACAGGGACGCGTGTTTCCCCAGGAGGTTCCGCCATGGCCCAGCTCTTCTCCGGTGAGGGCAGCCACGTTTCGGCGCATGACGCCGGCCGTCCGTTCGGCCGCTCCGGCCACTGACCCGGCCTCAGCCGTACCGGCCGCTCCGCCGCAGCCTGCGACGAGGCCGTACGCCACCGTGCCGGGCCGAGAGCGCCCGCCGCCCCGCCACCCACCGCCGCGGACCCCGTCCGAGCCCCGCCCCGCAGAGGAAACCTGTGCCCCCAGCACGTCCCGCCCGTATCACCGCACTCCTCCTGGCCGGCGGCCTGCTGCTGGCCACCGGCTGTGGCGGCGGTCCGTCACCGGCCGCGTCGCCGTCGAAGGGCGCCGCCGGATATCCGCGCACGCTGGACAACTGCGGCCAGAAGGTGCGCGTCACGGCCTCGCCGAAGCGGGCGGTGTCGCTGAACCAGGGATCGACGGAGATCCTGCTCTCGCTCGGCCTCGCCGACCGGATGGCCGGTACCGCCACCTGGACCGATCCGGTGCCGAAGAGCCTGCGGAAGGCGGCCGCCACCGTGCCCAGGCTGGCCGACAACGCCCCCTCCTTCGAGAAGGTGCTGGACCAGGAGCCGGACTTCGTGTCCGCGTCGTTCGAGTCCACCCTGGGCAAGGGCGGGGTGGCCACCCGTGGGCAGTTCGACAAGCTCGGCGTGCCCACCTACGTCTCCCCGGCCGACTGTACAAAGGACAACGGCGGCGACGGCGACGGAGCCCGCACCGACCGGCTGACCATGGACGACATCCACGGCGAGGTCCGGGACCTGGCGACGGTCTTCGGTGTGGCCGAGCGGGGCGAGAAGCTCATCGACGCGCTCAAGACCCGGGTGAGGGACGCGACCCGGGGCGTCCACGCCTCCGGTGCCACCCTGCTCTACTGGTTCGCCAACTCCGAATCCCCGTACCTGGCGGGCTGTTGCGGCGCCCCGGGCATCATCACCGAGGCCGTCGGCGCCAAGAACGTCTTCGACGACACCCATGAGGAGTGGCCCCAGATCAACTGGGAGACGGTCGCCGACCGCGACCCCGATGTGCTGGTGCTCGGTGACCTCACGCGCAAGCAGCAGTCGGCCGAGAACGCCGCGCAGAAGATCCGGTTCCTGGAGTCCAACCCGGTGACCCGGTCGATGAACGCGGTCCGCCACAAGCGGTACGTCCTGCTCAGCGGGCAGGCCATGAATCCGTCGATCCGCACCGTCGAGGGCATCGAGAAGGTGGCCGCCGTCCTGCGCACGTTCGGCCTCGACCGGTGACGCACCAGGCCGCCGCCGAGGGGCGGGCACCGCAAACGCGGCAGGCGGGGCGCGGACGTCGGCTGCGCTTCGCGGCACTGTGCGCCGCCGGAGTCGCCGCGCTGCTGGTGTCCGTGGCCCTCGCCATCACGATCGGCCCGGCCGATATCGGTGTCGCCGACGTATGGGCCGTGGTGGGGGCTCATCTGGGCCTGGGCAGCTCGGGCCTGACGCCCATCCGGGACGGGATCGTCTGGCAACTGCGCCTGCCACGGACCCTGCTCGCCGCCGTGTGCGGAGCCGGACTCGCGGTGTGCGGTGCGGTGATGCAGTCGTTGCTGCGCAACCCGCTCGCCGACCCCTTCGTGCTGGGGGTCTCGTCCGGGGCGTCCACCGGCGCGGTCGCGGTGGTGGTCCTGGGGGCCGGTGGCGGGGCGGTCACCGTGTCGGCGGGTGCGTTCGTGGGCGCGGTGGTCTCGTTCGCCCTGGTGCTGCTGGGCAGCCAGGTGCTGGGCGGCACCATGGACCGGGTGGTGCTGTCCGGGGTGGCCGCGATGCAGTTGTTCTCCGCGCTGACCTCGTTCGTCGTGATGACGGCCGCCGACGCCGAGCAGACCCGTGGAGTGCTGTTCTGGCTGCTGGGATCGCTCGGCAACGTCGGCTGGAGCGAGGTGTGGGTGTGCCTGGCGGTGCTCGCCGTGGTGCTGCTGGTGTGCGCGGCCCACGCCCACGCCCTGGACGCCTTCGCGTTCGGCCAGGACGCGGCGGCCACGCTCGGCGTCCATGTGGCCCGCACCCGTCTGATCCTGCTGTCCGTCACCGCGCTGCTGACCGCCGCGCTGGTCAGCTCCGCAGGGGCGATCGGCTTCGTCGGACTGGTGCTCCCGCACGCCACCCGTGGCCTGGTCGGCCCCGGCCACGCCCGGCTGCTGCCGGTGACCGCGCTGACCGGTGCGGTGTTCCTGGTCTGGGTCGACACACTGGCCCGCACCGCACTGGACCCGCAGGAGGTGCCGGTGGGCGTGGTCACCTCGCTGATCGGTGTACCGGCGTTCCTCCTGGTCCTCTACCGCTCCCGGAAGGTGACCACGTCATGATCGGTGGCACGGACGCATCCATGGAGACGGACACGGACGCATCCATGGAGACGGACGCGAGCGCGGCCATGGAGACGGACACGGACGCGGTCGTGGATACGGACGCGGGCAGGGGCATGGAGACGGCCACCGCCACGGACTCGGGTCTGCGGGCGGAGCGGGTGACCCGCACCGCGGGCGGCCACCTGATCGTGGACGGGGTCAGTGTCACCCCGCCGCAGGGATCGCTGGTCGGGCTGCTCGGCCCCAACGGCTCGGGCAAGTCCACCCTGTTGCGACTGCTGGCCGGTGTCCTCGCCCCCACCTCGGGGGTCGTCACCCTCGGCGGCCGCCCCCTGAACGACCTGCCCCGCAAGGCGATCGCCCGCCGCGTCGCCGTCGTCGAGCAGAACGCCGCCACCCAGTCGGAGCTGACCGTGGGCGAGGTGGTGCGCCTCGGCCGCATCCCGCACCGCCGCGCCTGGTCGGCCGCGTCGGCCGCGGACGAGGAGGCCGTGCGTCACGCCCTGGAACGCACCGGGCTCATGGACCGCGCCGACCAGCTCTGGCACACGCTCTCCGGTGGCGAACGCCAGCGTGCGCAGATCGCCCGCGCCCTGGCCCAGCAGCCGCGAGAACTTCTGCTGGACGAGCCGACCAACCATCTCGACATCCGCCATCAGCTCGATCTCCTCTCGCTCGTCGCGGACCTGCCGGTCACCACCGTCATCGCCCTGCACGATCTGAACCTGGCGGCGATGTACTGCGACCAGCTCATCGTGTTGCGGAAGGGCCGCGTCGCGGCCTGCGGCACCCCGCGGGACGTCCTCACCGAGGATCTCGTCGCCGAGGTGTACGGGGTGCGCGCGGACATCACCCACGACGACGGCCACGGCCGGCCCCACATACGCTTCCTGGGCGGCCACGGGCCCTCGTCGTCCGTACGGCCAGGGTGACCGGATCAGAGCGAAAAGGCCAGGGTGACCAGGTCAGGTGACCAAGCCAGGGTGACCATGCGATCCGTACCGGCCCCTATCGGAACGGTCCTCGCCGGGGCGGCGGGTCGGCCGTCCCGGTAGGGGCCGGGTCAGCCGTTGCGGTAGAGGGTGGTGAGCAGTTCGACCGCGGTCTGGGTGGCGGGGTGCGGATCGTCCCGCCACCAGGCGAGGCGTACCGCGATCGGCTCCGCGTCGCGGACCGGCCGGTAGGCGATCCCGGGCCTCGGGTACTGGTTGGCGGTGGCCTCCGCCGTCATGCCGACACAGCGGCCCGCGGAGATGACGGTGAGCCAATCCTCGACGTCGTGGGTCTCCTCCGTGGCCGGCCGGGAGTCGGGCGGCCACAGCTCCGCGGTGGTGGTGCCGGTCCGCCGGTCCACCAGCAGGGTGCGTCCGCTCAGCTCGGCCAGCCGGATCGAGCGGCGCCTGGCGAGGGGATCGTCGGCGGCCACGGCGCACAGCCGCCTCTCCAGCCCGACGATGGCGGAGTCGAAGCGGCGCTCGTCGAGCGGTCTGCGGACGACGGCCAGGTCGCAGGCGCCCTCCGCGAGCCCGGCGGTGGCGGAGTTGACCCGGACGAGGTGCAGATCCGTCTCGGGGTGCGCCTGGGCCCAGCGGCGCTGGAAGGCCGGGGTGTGGCGGCCCAGCGCGGACCAGGCGTAGCCGATCCGCAGATGGGCGTGGCCCGATGTGGCCTCCCGGATCAGACCGTCCACCTCGGCCAGCACCCGCCGGGCGTGTGCCACCACGCGCAGCCCGGTGCCCGTCGGGGCCACGTGGCGGGAGGTCCGCCGCAACAGCCTTACCCCCAGGGCGCGTTCGAGCGAGGCCAGGGTCCGGGACACGGCCGCCTGGGAGACGCCGAGCGCGATGGCGGCGTCGGTGAAGGTGCCCTCGTCGACGATCGCGACGAGACAGCGCAGCTGCCGAAGCTCCACATCGGTACCTCTGACATCCATACGCCCAGCGTATAGACGGCACGCCGAACGCATTTTGCGTATGCCGGGGCCGGTCGCACGATCGACGCATGCGAGCCGCCTCCGCGCCACGTATCCCTTCCGCACGACCGACCGGAACCGCAGACCGGATCCCGGCGAGCCCGTCCGCCTCTGCCGCCGAATCCGAATCCGCCTCCGAAGCAACCTCCGAAGCCGCCTCCGCCTCCGTATCCGGCCTTGGGGCGGAGCCGGGACCGGACCCGGCCCCGGGGCCGACCGGGCGGCGGTTCGCCGGTGTGGCCACGATGATCGGCAGTGGTCTGTCCAACCAGACCGGCGCCGCGATCGGGTCCCACGCCTTCCCCGTCCTCGGTCCGGTCGGGGTCGTCGCGATCCGCCAGTACGTCGCCGCGATCGTCCTGCTGGCCGTCGGCAGGCCCCGGCCGCGGTCCTTCACCTGGTGGCAGTGGCGGCCGGTGGTGGGGCTGGCCGCGGTGTTCGGGACCATGAACCTGTCCCTCTACAGCGCCATCGACCGCATCGGCCTCGGACTGGCGGTGACGCTGGAGTTCCTCGGCCCGCTCTGCGTCGCGCTGGCCGCCTCACGGCGCCGGGTGGACGCGTGCTGTGCGCTGGTCGCGGCGGGCGCCGTGGTGGCCCTGATGCGTCCGCGACCCTCGGCCGACTACCTGGGCATGGGGCTGGGGCTGCTGGCCGCGGCGTGCTGGGCGGCGTACATCCTGCTCAACCGCACCGTGGGCCGACGCGTCCCCGGCGCCCAGGGGTCGGCGGCGGCCGCGGTGCTCTCCGCCCTGATGTTCCTGCCGGTCGGGGTCGCCGTCGCGATCCGGCAGCCACCGACGGTGAGCGCCGTGGCGTACGCCGTCACCGCGGGTGTGCTCTCCTCGGCCGTGCCCTACCTCGCGGACCTGTTCACCCTGCGCCGGGTGCCCGCCCAGGCGTTCGGGCTCTTCATGAGCGTCAATCCGGTCCTCGCCGCGCTGGTCGGATGGGTCGGGCTGGGACAGGACCTGGGGTGGCCGGAGGGGATGAGCATCGGCGCCATCGTCGCGGCCAACGCGTTGAGCATCCTCACCCGGCGCGGCTGACGGGACGGGCGCACAGCCCCCGTCCCGGCCCACGCGCCCTGCGGCCATTCGGCCCGGAACTCCGGGAAACTTCACACGCAACAGGATGCTCGCCAGGGTCTCGTCCGTCGTCCCCTTGCCGGACTCGCCCTGCACCGACGGGCGGCGGAGTCGGCGGGGGCACGGGAGAGAGGTGCGCCGCCTTGGCCGGTCCGGGTCGGCGGAGAGCCGGTTGGAGCACCACGAGACCATCCGGCTTCGCGCTGGATGGCCCGGCTTCGGGCTGGATGGCTCGGCTTCGGGCCGGATGGCCAGGATCCGCGCCGCACGACCCGGCTTCGGGCCGGATGGCCTGGCTCGGCGCAGGACGGCTCGGCGCCGAATGGCTCGGCGCAGGACGGCTCCGCGCAGGACGGCTCCGCGCCCGACGGCCCTCGGGGGCGGGGTAGGGTCCCGCCCCCGGGCCGTAGGTCAGCCCGCGGCTTCGAACAGCGCTTCTGCCTCGGCGATCGCCCTGGCCAGGGCGGCGGGCTCCGGCCGCAGTCCCGCCACGATCGCATCGACGTCGCGCAGGCCCGCCCGCTGGAGGAGGCGCTTTTCGTTGGTGACCCACTCACCGCGCGCCGCCAGCACCGCGTGTGCCGTCTGCAGGGCGGCGGTGGCCACCGCGCCCGCGACCTCGGTGGCCTGACCGCGTGCCACGTACGCGGCCGAGGCGTACCGCAGCGTTCCCGCCGCGCGCTCGCGCCACATCGGGGGCGCGCTCTCACGCAGCGCCTCCGGGTACCCGGGGCGGGGGAGGGTGCCGCGTACCACCTGGTTGAGGGCGAGTTCGGCCACCACCAGATAGCTGGGGATGCCCGCGAGGTGGAACATCAGCGGTTCCCAGTGGAAGCGGCCCTGCCGCGACTCGGCGAGCTCGTGTTCCACCACGTCGAGGTCGCGATAGTGCACGTCCACGCGCCGCCCGTCGATGGTCAGCCAGGCGCCCCCGTTGAAGACTCCGCCGCCCCAGCCGCCGATGTCGGAGACCTCGCCCTCCCATCCGACGGCCCGCAGCTCGGCCGGGTCGAAACCGCCCCGGTAGTACAGGGCCAGGTCCCAGTCGCTCTCCGGGGTGTGGGTGCCTTGCGCGCGTGAGCCGCCCAGGGTGACGGCGCGCACGGCGGGCAGGGCGGCGAGCCGTTCAGCGACCTGGTCGAGGAAGATGTCGTCGGTGAGCATGTCGTCGGTCATACCGGATACGATCGTGTGACGTGGATGACGGGCGCGGTGGGTACACCGATCGGACGCTCGAGCGGACGAGGGCGCGGGCAGTACGGCGGCGCCCTGCGGATCGGTGCACCGGGTCCATCACTTCCTGTGGCAGACCCTACCGCTCCGGGGACGTGAGCGGGGCCCGGTGGAACACCGGAGCCGGCGGGGTGCGTGCCCCGCCGCTTTCGGGCGTCGGTACGCTCTACCGCCACTTCGAGACGCGCGAAGCGCTCGTCGCCGAGGTGTACCGCCAGGAGGTCGCCGAGCTCTGCGCGGCCCCCGCCCGACTGCTCGCGCAGTACACCCCGGACGAGGCTCTGCGCCGCTTCCTCCTGCTGCTCGTGGAGCACTCGGCAGTGGGCAAAGGCATGGCTGAAGCGCTGGAGAGCATCATGGCGACGGACTCTCCGATCTACGACGACGCACGCGCCGAGATGGCCCGCGCCCTGGATGAGCTGCTCTCCGCGGGCGTCGCCGCCGGTGCCATCCGCAGCGGCATCAGCGGACGTGTCCTCCTGCGCGCTCTCGGCGGCATCTGCGGAATGCGTGCGAAGGGGTGGGAGGACGATGCGGTACGCATCACCGAGATCTTCCACGACGGGCTGCGCTACGGCGCGGCGAGCCCCAGCTGAACGGCCGTGGCCGTCGACCGGCTCACCGCGTGGCGCGAGGCGCGCCACCGCGTGGCGCGAGGCCGGCGTGCGGGAGGAGACGCTGCGGCGGATGCGGGCACCCCGCCGTGCGCGGGCCCGGAACAGGCCGGGGACCCGCACGCGTACGGCGCCCGCCGGGAACCGTGCGTCAGCGGTCCGCCGCGGGATCGTCGGCGGATCGCGCGGTCCACGACGCGAGGATGCGCAGCCGGTCGTGGCTGGCCGTGCCGGGCTCGGCGGTCAGGGTGATGAGCTGCTGGTCGGGGTCGTCGGCGCAGGTGAGGAAGGACCAGTCGAGGGTGAGCCGGCCGACGACCGGGTGGTGCAGGACCTTCGTACCCGAGCCCTGGACGGCGACGCGGTGGGCGCCCCACCACCGCCGGAAGTCGGGGTCCTGGAGCGACAGCTCGCCCACCAGCGCCGCCAGCCGTGGGTCGTCCGGGTCCCGGGCGGCCTCCATGCGCAGCTGCGCCAGGCTGGTCTGTGCCACCCACTCCCAGTCCGGGTACAGCGCTCTGACGGCCGGTTCGCGGAAAACCAGCCGTACGAAGTTGCGTCGCGCTTCCGGAATCCGCGCGAAGTCGGTGAACAGGGCGGCGGCCAGAGGGTTCCAGGCGAGGATGTCGGTGCGCCGGCCCAGGACGACGCCCGGCGTGGTGGACAGGTCGTCCAGCAGGCGCCGCAGCTGTGGCTGGACCTTCTGCGGTATGCGCCGACGGGGCCGGGCGGCGTCCCTACCGGACAGTTCGAACATGTAGGCACGCTCACCGTCGTCGAGCCTGAGAACGCGCGCAAGGGCGTCCAGCACCGGTTCGGAAGCCTGGCGGCGGCCCTGCTCCAGGCGCGTGTAGTAGTCGGGGCTGATCGACGCCAGCAAAGCCACTTCCTCCCGGCGCAGACCCTTGACCCTGCGCCGGCCGGCCGAACCGGGCAGCCCGACCTCGGCCGGGGTCAGCTCCCCGCGCCGCGCCTTGAGGAAGGCGCCCAGTTCGCTGTGGTGCGCGTCGCTGCTGCTCATGGCCACAAGTCTGACAAATAGCGAGACCCGTGAGAGGGGGCCTGGCGTGTCCCAGGACAGCGCTGTCCGGGGACACCAGACGCCCCTTACCCGTCCGCCTACCGCGTGTGAGGGTCGGTCACGTGACCGGCGGACCGGCCGCCCCGAGGAGGACGGCCCGGCCGGAGGGATCCGTCGCGTCCGCGGTCACGGCACTTTCCCGCCCGCGGCACCCAGGAGACACAGCACCGTGAAGGCCAACGTCACCTTCCCCAGCAACCACCTCGCCATCGCCGGAATCCTCTTCACCCCCGATGGCCCCGGCGGCCGGTGGCCGGCCGTTGTCATCTCCCACCCCGGAGGCGGGGTGAAGGAACAGAGCCCGAGCATCTACGCCGAGCGGCTGGCCGGCGCCGGGTTCGCCGCGCTCGTCTTCGACGCCGCCTACCAGGGCGAGAGCGAGGGCGAGCCACGGGGTCTGGAGAACCCCTTCCAGCGGGCCGAGGACATCAAGTCCGCCGTGACCTACCTCACCACCCGCCCCGACATCGACCCGGACCGTATCGGAGCGCTGGGCATCTGCGCGTCCGGCGGTTACGTTCCCTACGCCGCGCAGACCGACCACCGCGTCAAGAGCGTTGCCACGGTCAGCGCCGTGGACCTCGGGTCGGTGTTCCGTGAGGGACTGGGCCGCACACAGGACCCGGCGGTCCTCGATGCCATGCTCGACCAGGCCGGTGCCCTGCGCACCGCGGAAGCACGCGGCGCGGCCCCGCGGCTGGAAGCGTGGATTCCCGACAATGCGGAGGAACTGCTGGAGACCGCCACCCGGCAGTTCCGGGAGACGTTCGAGTTCTACTGCACCCCGCGCGGCCACCACCCCCGCGCGAACCAGGGGTGGGTGCTGCGCAGCATCGACCTGATCGCCCAGTACGACTCGTACGCGATGATCCGGCTCATCTCGCCCCGCCCCCTGCTGATGATCGCCGGTTCGGAGGCGGAGACCGCCTACTTCAGCAGGGAAGCGATCGAGAAGGCGGCCGAGCCCAAGGAACTGGTCCTCATCGACGGCGCCACCCATGTCGACCTGTACGACAAGGACGAATACGTCACCCCCGCCGTCGCCGAACTCGTCGCGTTCTTCGGCAAGCACCTGGCCGCCTGACCCGAAGCTGCGAGCACAGCGTCCCCGCCGCGCGGACACCCCGGTCCTGGCTGACGCCGCGCTTCGGTGCGCGGTGAGTGGGGTGCGGTGAGTGGGGTCCGGTGGGTGGGGCGCGGCGAGCGGGGTGCGGCGAGGAGGGCGCAGTGAGCGGGGCCGGGCGCAGGGCCCGGCCCGCTTCGGACGGCGCCGTGGCCTCCCTGCCCCGGTCCGCTCTATGCTGACCGCGATGTTCGCACCCCAGGGCCCCACCTTCCGTGAGCTCGTCGTCCAGGCGCTGTCCTCGGTCGAACGCGGCTACGATCTCCTGGCCCCGAAATTCGACCGCACCGCGTACCGGACGCCGGAGCCGGTGCTGGAGTCCGTGACCGGCGCCCTGCGCCGGCTCGGGCCCTTCGGCAGCGGCCTCGACGTCTGCTGCGGTACCGGCGCGGGCATGGGCGTGCTGCGGCAGGTGTGCCGGGAATCGATCACCGGCGTCGACTTCAGCGCGGGCATGCTGGCCGTGGGCCGGGCCCACGCGCCGACGGCACCGGACGCCCCGCGCACGGACTGGGTGCGTGCCGACGCGCGTGCGCTGCCGTTCGGGCCGGTTTTCGACCTGGCGGTCAGCTTCGGGGCGTTCGGCCACTTCGAACCGCGTGAGCGGCCGGGGCTCTTCGCCCAGGTCCACTCGGTGCTCCGCCCGGGTGGCCGGTTCGTCTTCCCGATCGTGGCACCGGCCCGGCCGGGGTCCCGGCACTACTGGTCGCTGCTGGCCTTCGACACCGCCATGCGGGTGCGCAACGCGCTGTGGCGTCCGCGCTTCGTGATGTACTACCGGACCTTCCGGCTCGCGGAGGTGCGCGAAGAGCTGATCCGGGCCGGGTTCGAGGTCGAGCTGCGGGCACTGGAGGAACTCGGCCGACGGGCGGACGGCAGCCCTCGCTGCCGACTGGTGGTGGCCACCCGGACGCGGTGAGCGGGGCGACCGGGTCGGGCGGAGGGGGTCACCCGGGGTGCGTCGAGGGGGCACCCGGTCGCGCTGGGTGAGGTGATCCGGTCGGCCGGAGGGACGTTCCGCTCGGACACTTCTGGAATGTCGCGCAGTCGGCGATGGTGTTCGCGGTGGCCGGCTGTGGCGCTAAGGCGTGTAGTGACTGGCCTGTGCTCCCAGGACGTTCAGCAGGGCCAGGGCCTCGGCGCTGGGAGATCCCGGCGGCGCGGTGTAGAGCACGAGGTACTGGTCTCGGTCGGTGAGAGTGAGGGTGTCGCAGTCGACGGTGATCTCCCCGACGGCTGGGTGGCGGAAGGTCTTCGTGAGCATCGGCGTGCTCTGTACGTCGTGCCGTTCCCAGAGGCGGGCGAAGTCGGGGCTGGCATCGCGGAGTTCGCCGACGAGTCCGGTCACCGCGGGATCGGTGGGGTAGCGGGCGAGGGTGGCGCGGAGCTGCATCACGACGCCCAGCCGGAACTCGGCGGCGTCGGAGAGCCCGTAGAGCCTCGCATCGGCGCGCTGCGGCCCGGGGAAGGCCCGGCGCGCGAGGTTGCGGTCCTCGGGGGCGAGCGGGGCGAAGTCCTCCATGAGCGCGGCCGCGAGGTCGTTCCATGCGAGGACCTCGAACGCGGCGGACATCACGAAGCCGGCCGTTTGCGGCAGTCGTTCCAGGAGCGCGAGGATGCTCGGGCGGACGTCGCGCCGGTGCAGTCCGGTGCGGTTCGGCGCGGTGCCCGCGAGGACGTGGAGGTGGTCGGACTCGGCGTCGGTGAGCCGCAGCGCGCCGGCGATCGCGGACAGGACGTCGCCCGAGGGGCGTGGCGCCCTGCCCTGTTCGAGGCGGATGTAGTACTCGGTGGAGATGTGTGCGAGGACCGCTACTTCCTCGCGGCGCAGACCTGGTGTGCGGCGTCGCGGGCCGGAGGGGAGGCCGACGTCCTGGGGGCGGAGCCGCTCGCGGCGGCTACGGAGGAATGCCCCGAGCTCCTGCTTGTCCATACGGCAAGTGTGCGCGCAGCCCGGCGGCGGATCCTGGTACAGCCTGTGCCTGTATCCGGCCGGCAGCCGGCCGGACGCTGTTGCCATGACGAACAGCACGAACACCACCGACAGCGCACCCATCGGCCTGCTCACCGGCAAGATCATCTTCATCACGGGCGCCAGCCGCGGCATCGGAGCGGCCGCGGCCCGGCTCTTCGCCTCCGAGGGCGCCGCCGTCGTGCTCGCCGCCCGCAGCACCGACGCCCTCGACCGCATCGTGACGGAGATCCGCGCCGACGGCGGCGTCGCCGGCGCCGTCCCCTTGGACCTCGCCGACCCCGCGAGCGTCCGCGCCGCTGTTGACCACGTCGAAAAGCTGCACGGACGGCTGGATGGCGCCTTCAACAACGGCGCGGTTCCCCAGCGGCAGTTCGGCCCGGTCGAGACCACCAGCGACGAGGACATCGACGAGCAGTTCGCCGTGAACTTCCGCGCGCACTGGACCGCCATGAACGCCCAGGCCGCTCTCATGCGGAAGAACGGCGGCGGGGCGATCGTCAACACCTCCAGCATCGGCAGCCGCCGCGCGAACCCCGCCCTGCCCGCCTACGGCGCCATGAAGCGCGCGCTCAACAGCCTCACCGAGACCGCCGCGGTGAACTGGGCCGGTGACCGTATCCGGGTCAACGCCATCACCCCCGGCGGCACCTCCACCGAGATGATCGACACCTGGGAGGCGGCGACTCCCGGCATCGTCGAGCAGATGACCAAGTCGATCCCGCTCGGTCGGATGGCCGAGCCCCGGCAGATCGCCGAGGCGGCCGCGTGGCTGCTCAGCGACCGCGCCTCGTACGTGACCGGCGCGATCCTGCCGGTCGACGGCGGCGCCGGCGCCTGACAAGAGTGGCCCGGGTCTTGAACCGCGCCCCAGGCCCTGTCGACAACATCCAGACCGCGTCGACAGCGCCTGCCTGAGCCGTGTCCGCGCCTCGTACTCCAGCAGGATTTCGCTGTCTGACCTGCGAGGTTCGCTGGGCGGCTGGAGTGTAGCGGGCCGTGGCCTGGTCAGGGGCGGTCTCATGGAGACCGTCCCAGTTCAGCCGGTCGGGGCGGTTGGCGAGGATGAACGTGGCGGGCGGGGTGCGTCGCGGCGTGGACGGCCCCGGTCGCCGCGAGGCGGATGCGCGTTATAGTCCCAGGGTCGCGAAAAACGATGTTCCGCGGGTCCACCCGCCGGACATCGCACATACATCGATGCAGATGGTTCTGATCGGTGAGCGTCTCCTTGCCGAGATCGGGCACCCCGTCCGCTTTCGGCGCTGACCATCGCCGGCGCGTGCCGGCGCAACAGAGGAGCGCAGCGTGCAGAAGACCATCGCCATGGTCGGAGCGGGACTGGGCGGGCTGACGCTCGCCCGGGTGCTTCAGGCTCACGGCGTCGCCGCGACGATCTACGAGGGTGAGGTTTCGGCGACGACCCGTACGCAAGGCGGCCTGCTCGACATCCACGAAGAGACCGGCCAGGCCGCGCTTCGCGCAGCCGGTCTCCATGACGAGTTCCTCACTCTGGTCCGCCCGGGCGAGGACGCCAAGCGTGTGGTCGACCGCCACGGCACGATTCTGTTCGACCTGCCTGCGGACCCCGGTTCGGCGCGTCCTGAGGTGGACCGGGGCGAACTCAGGCGCCTGCTCATCGACTCGCTGGCGCCCGGGACGATCAGGTGGGGTCACAAGCTCGCCTCGATCCGGCACCGTGCAGAGGGCGGCTACGACCTCACCTTCGCGGAAGGTTCCACCACGCGCGCCGACATCGTCATCGGGGCGGACGGTGCCTGGTCGAAGGTACGTCCGCTGCTCACCCCTGCCGAGCCGCTGTACAGCGGGACCTGCTTCATCGATATCGCTCTCGCCTCAGGCGGCCAGGACTGTCGGGCGAGCGTGGCAGCGATCGGCAGTGGCACGCTGATGGCGGTCGCGCCGGGCAAAGGCATCATCGCCCATCGCTACGCCGACGGGCACGTGCGCGGATACGTGGCATTGAACAAGCCCGAGGAGTGGATGAGGTCGATCGACTTCGGCGACCCGTCCGCGGGCCTCCGTCAACTTGCCGATGAGTTCGATGGCTGGTCGCCGCTGCTCACCACATTCGTAACACAGAGTGACGCGGAACCGTGGCTCCGACCCATCTATGTCCTTCCCGTCGGGCTCACATGGGACAGGGTGCCCGGCGTGACGCTCGTCGGCGACGCCGCGCATCTGATGTCGCCCTTCGCCGGCGAGGGAGCGAACCTCGCCATGTACGACGGCGCGGACCTGGCGAGCAAGCTGGTCGAGGAACGTGACACCGAGGTCGCGCTGACCGCCTACGAAGAGCGGCTGTTCCCGCGTAGTAGCGACGCCGCCGGCCGCTCGGCGCGGAACCTGGAGATTTTCTTCGGCCGGGAAGCACCACAGAGCGTAGTAACTCTGTTCGATCACTCCTGATACCTCAGTCCGATTTCGTGATCTTGCTGCGGACCCGGAATGGCTTCCGGTCCCACCCAGGCCATCGGCACCACCGGCTGGGCCCAGCGGGCGGGTCGGCGCGGACCGGACCCGCGAGCGCACCGCGGCACCATCGCGCCCTGCCGCCCCGCGATGACGACGAGCCGATGGCCCGGGGCCATCGGCTCGGATCGCCGGGCGGCGGCGGAGGTCAGCGTCCGGGGACCTCCGCCGCCGGGACACCCCGTCCACGGAGCGTTGGTGAGGGGTGCCGTTCCAGGGGGAGCGGGTCAGCGCTTGACCTTGCGGGTCGCCCGCAGCCACTCCTTGTTCATCGACGTGATGGAGAACAGCGGGATGCCCTTGGGGCAGGCTGTGGCGCACTCACCGGTGAGGGTGCAGCCGCCGAAGCCCTCGGCGTCCATCTGGGACACCATGTCCAGCACCCGGGTCTCCCGCTCGGGAGAGCCCTGGGGCAGTACATTGAGGTGGTTGACCTTGGCCGAGGTGAACAGCATCGCCGCGCCGTTGGGGCAGGCCGCCACGCAGGCGCCGCAGCCGATGCACTCGGCGTGCTCGAACGCGTAGTCCGCGTCCGCCTTGGGCACCGGGGTGGCGTGTGCCTCCGGCGCGGACCCGGTGGGGGCGGTGATGTAGCCACCGGCCTGGATCACCCGGTCGAACGCGGAGCGGTCCACCACCAGGTCCTTGATGACCGGGAAGGCGGAGGCCCGCCAGGGTTCGATGTCGATGGTGTCGCCGTCCTTGAAGGACCGCATGTGGAGCTGGCAGGTGGTGGTGCGCTCCGGACCGTGGGCATCACCGTTGATCACCAGGCTGCACGCACCGCAGATGCCCTCGCGGCAGTCGTGGTCGAAGGCCACCGGCTCCTCGCCCTTGACGATGAGTTCCTCGTTGAGGATGTCGAGCATCTCCAGGAAGGACATGTCCTGGGAGACGCCGTCGAGCTCGTAGGTGGCCATGGCACCGGGGGTGTCCGCGTTCTTCTGGCGCCAGACGCGCAGGGTGAGCTTCATGCGTAGCTCCGCTGAGTGGGGTGGACGTACTCGAAGGTCAGCTGCTCCTTGTGGAGCACGGGGGCGGCGCCGGTGCCGGTGAACTCCCAGGCCGCGGCGTAGGAGAACTCCTCGTCCTTGCGGGCGGCCTCACCGTCGGGGGTCTGGGACTCCTCGCGGAAGTGGCCGCCGCAGGACTCGGCCCGGTGCAGGGCGTCCAGGCACATCAGCTCGGCCAGCTCCAGGTAGTCCACGATCCGGTTGGCCTTCTCCAGCGACTGGTTGAACTCCTCGCCGGTCCCCGGCACCTTGATGCGCCGCCAGAACTCCTCGCGGATCTGCGGGATGCGGTCCAGCGCCTTGCGCAGCCCCTCGTCGGTGCGGGCCATGCCGCAGAACTCCCACACCAGCTCGCCGATCTCGCGGTGGAAGGAGTCGGGGGTGCGGTCGCCGTCCACGGCCAGCAGCCTGGCCAGCCGGTCCTCGGTCTCCCGCACCGCCTCCACGGCCGCCGGGTGCGAGGCGTCGACCTCGTCCTTGTGCGGGTTGCGGGCCAGGTAGTCGTTGATCGTCGCCGGCAGGACGAAGTAGCCGTCGGCCAGGCCCTGCATCAGCGCGGAGGCGCCGAGCCGGTTGGCGCCGTGGTCGGAGAAGTTGGCCTCGCCGATCGCGAACAGCCCCGGCACGGTGGTCTGCAGGTCGTAGTCGACCCACAGCCCGCCCATCGTGTAGTGGATCGCGGGGTAGATGCGCATCGGGACCTCGTACGGGTTCTCCGCCGTGATCCGCTCGTACATGTCGAAGAGGTTGCCGTACTTCTCCTCGACCGCCTTGCGGCCCATCCGGGCGATGGCGTCGGCGAAGTCCAGGTAGACGCCCTGACCGCCGGGGCCGACCCCGCGTCCCTCGTCGCACACGTTCTTCGCGGCGCGGGAGGCGATGTCGCGCGGCACCAGGTTGCCGAACGAGGGGTAGATCCGCTCGAGGTAGTAGTCGCGCTCGTCCTCGGGGATCTCGGCCGGCGGCCGGGTGTCGCCCTTGGCCTTGGGCACCCAGATCCGCCCGTCGTTGCGCAGCGACTCGCTCATCAGGGTCAGCTTGGACTGGTGGTCCCCGGAGCGCGGGATGCAGGTCGGGTGGATCTGGGTGAAGCAGGGGTTGGCGAAGTACGCGCCGCGCCGGTGCGCCCGCCAGATGGCGGTCGCGTTGGAGTTCATGGCGTTCGTCGACAGGTAGAAGACGTTGCCGTACCCGCCGCTGGCCAGCACCACCGCGTCGGCGAAGTACGTGGAGATCTTGCCGGTCACCAGGTCGCGGGCGACGATCCCGCGGGCCCGGCCGTCGATCACGATCAGGTCGAGCATCTCGGTGCGGGCGTGCATCTCCACCCCGCCCGCCGCGATCTGGCGGGACAGCGCCTGGTAGGCGCCGAGCAGCAGCTGCTGACCCGTCTGGCCGCGGGCGTAGAAGGTGCGGGAGACCTGCACACCGCCGAAGGAGCGGGTGTCCAGCAGACCGCCGTACTCCCGGGCGAAGGGCACGCCCTGGGCCACGCACTGGTCGATGATCTCCACCGAGATCTGCGCCAGGCGGTGGACATTGGACTCGCGGGCGCGGAAGTCGCCGCCCTTGACGGTGTCGTAGAACAGCCGGTGGATCGAGTCGCCGTCGTTGCGGTAGTTCTTCGCGGCGTTGATCCCGCCCTGGGCGGCGATGGAGTGGGCCCGGCGCGGTGAGTCCTGGTAGCAGAACTGGATCACGTGGTAGCCCTGCTCGGCCAGGGTGGCGCCGGCGGCGCCACCGGCCAGGCCGGTGCCCACCACGATGATGGAGTGCTTGCGGCGGTTGGCGGGGTTGACCAGCTTGGCCTGGAAGCGCCGGGTGTCCCAGCGCTCGTGGACCGGCCCGGAGGGGGCCTGCTCGTCCTTGATCGGCTCTCCGACGGTGTACTCGGTGTATTCGCTGTACGAGGTCATGGGTCAGCTCACCACTCCGGTCATGACACCGACGGGTACGGAGATGAACCCGACGGTGAGGACGATCGCCAGGCCGTTCGCGAGGGCCTTGAAGGCACGGTCGCGGGTGCGGTTGCCCGCGCCGAGGGTCTGCGCGGCGCTCCAGAAGCCATGCCGCACATGCATGCCCATGGCCAGCATCGCCACGATGTAGATGACGTTCCCGTACCAGGTGGAGAAGGTGTCCACCACGTTCTGGTACGGATGGCCCTCCTGGAATCCGCCGCTGTGCACGGTGCCGGTGGTGAGGTCCAGGACGTGCCAGACGATGAACAGGCCCAGGATCACCCCGCCCCAGCGCATGGTCCGGGTCGCGTAGCTCATCCGTGGCTTGGAGTGGACGTACTTTTCCGGTCGGGCCTTGATGTCGCGACGGCTCAGCTGGTAAGCGGACACACCGTGCAGGATCACCGAGGTCAGAAGGATGACACGGGCGCCCCACAGACCCCACTCATGGTGCAGCACCGGTGCTCCCATGACGCGGAGCCAGTGCCCGTAGGCGTTGAACTCCTCCGGGCCGAAGAAGATCTTGGCGTTCGCGACCATGTGGACGACCAGGTAACCGATCATGATGAGACCGGTCACGCCCATGACGATCTTCTTGCCGACGGTCGATTGCCAGAAAGTGGACGCCATGGACGGCCGCCGGTCCGTCCGCGTTGTCAATGCCATGAACACGACGTTAGAACCGGACGGGTCCAAAGAGCCAAGATATGAAACCGATCATCTCCATAGGCTTGGCCTATCGACGCGGCCTGAAGAGGCCCGTACCGGTCCGGAGGGCCGGTACGGGCACCGCTCAGATCCAGCCGCGTTCGACCGCCCTGACTCCGGCCTCGAAACGGCTCTGCGCGCCCAGCCGCTCCATCAGCTGGGCCACCACCCGGCGCACGGTCCGGTCCGACATGCCCAGCTGCCGGGCCACCGCGCTGTCCGTCAGCCCCTGCATGAGCATCCGGAGCATCTGCCGCTCGGCCTCGCTGGGCACGTCCTTGCGCTGGTCCGGCGGGACCTCCGCGCGCTGCCAGAGCAGCTGCGCCAGGGCGCTGAACGCCGGCCGCACACGGGCGTCCTGGACCACCACGTACGTGGAACCGGGCCGCAGGCCGGTGGTCAGGACCGACCCCGCCTCGGTGAGCACCATCGCGCCCGGCGGCAGCCGGGAGCTGTAGCGCACCTGGACACCGTGGTCCTGCTGCCAGGTGATGTGCTCGGCGATGTCCGGAACGCCACGGGCGCCGCGCGGCAGTACGGTCCGCACCTCGCCCTCCCGGTCCCACAGCCGGCTGCCGGTGCCCCGCAACACCTCCAGCAGCGGATCCTTCGACGAGGCGTAGTTCCAGTAACAGAACACCTCCCCCGCCTCCGCCGCCAGGAAGCGGCCGACCGCCTCCGCGAGCGCCGCGGCACCGGGCAGTGCCCTGGATGTGGCGGTGATCGAAACCATGTCAGCTTCCCCCGTGTCGGAACCAATCGTTCCGGCCGTACCGGCCCCAGGCTCGGGGCCGCGGCCGGTACCGCATGGAAAACGAACGGCCCGGCCGCGGACCGGCGCCTCGTCCGCTTCACGCCATCTCCTGGCCGGAACCGGACACCGCCGCCCGGGACGGCGTCTCGCGGCCCTCGTCCCCCGGCAGCGCCCCCACCAGATGCAGCACCGCGCGCAGCCCGCGGGCCTGCCCGGGGCGCAGTTCCAGCCGGCCGCCGGCGGACTCGATCAGCTTGACCGCGATGGACAGCCCGATGCCGGTGCTGGGGAACGGGCCGCGCGCCCAGCCCCGTTCCAGCGCCGCCTCCCGTTCGGAGTCCGGCAGCCCCGGCCCCTCGTCCTGGACCTGGATCCGCAGCCGGGGACCGGCCACCGTGATACCGATCCGCACCACACCGCCCTCCGGCGAATACTTCAGCGCGTTGTCCAGCAGCACGTTCAGCGCCTGCTCCACCGCGCCGGGCCGGGTCAGACCCCAGGCCCGCCGGGGCATCTCGAGCTTCATCCGGATGGCGCGCTGCTCGGCGACCGAGGCCCAGCCGCGGACGCACTCCTCCACCAGCCCGCACACCTCCACCACCTGGGTGGAGCGGTCGGCCGGGGTGGAGCGGGCGTGCTCCAGCATCTCCGTCAGGGTGCGGTCGAGCCGGTCCACGTCGGCCAGCAGCCGCTGGTGCCGCTCGGCCGCCGCGTCGGGCAGCCGCGCGCCCAGGGTCTCCAGCCGCAGCCGCAGCGCCACCATGGGGTTGCGCAGCTGATGGGCGACATCGGCCAGGAAGCTGCTGCGGTCCTCCATCATCGACTGGACGACCGCGGCCAGCCGGTTGACCTCCGCGGCCACCTCCTTGAGGGCGTCCCCCTCGCAGTGCTCCGGCGTCCGGGCGTGGAATCCGCCGTCGGCCAGGGTGCGCACGGTGGACCCGATCCGTTCCAGATCGCGCAGCGTACGGCGGCGCTGGACGAGCGCCGGCAGGACGCATACCGCGATCCCCAGCGGGAGCAGCATGCCCAGCCCGGTCCACACGGTCAGGATCCGGCTGCGCAACCCCGCGGCCGGCTCCCGCAGGAGCACCGCCCCGGAGCCGGCGCCCTCCACCGGCACCACCGCCTCGGCGGAGACACTGCCGCCGACCGGCGGCAGCAGCCGGTCCCTGCCCGGGGCGCCCTCCGGCCGGAGGCGCCAGCCGCGCCCGGCGACGGCCGAGGCGGTGCCCCGGGCGCCGATGACCGAGGTGCGCACCCTGCCGTCGGGCCAGCGCACCGACACCCTCAGCCGGTGCGCCGCGGCGTAGTCGGCGAGCAGGGCGTCCACGAGCCCGCTGTCACCGCGGGACATGGCGTGCGAGAGGGGTACGGTCAGCGAGCCGGCGCCGTCCTCCAGCCGGGCGGCGGCGTTCCGGTTCTCCCGCTCGGCGTACAGCGAGCCGACGGGGACCAGCAGCGCGGCCAGCACCGTGCCGATCAGGCCGCACTGGACCAGCGCGTAGATCTGACGCATGGTGACCCGGCCCCCTCAGCGGGGTGCCGGCTGCGGGTGGAAGCTGAAGCCCACACCGCGCGTCGTACTGATCCACTTGGTGGACCCCAGCTTGCGGCGGAGCGCGGCCACATGCGTGTCCAGGGTGCGGGAGCTGCCCGTCCACCGCTGGTCCCATACGGCGTCCAGCAGCTGCTCGCGCAGGAAGACCCGCCCCGGCGCGCCGGCCAGCAGCACCAGTAACTCGTACTCCTTGCGGGTCAGCGGAACGGGACGGCCGTCCAGCAGCACCGTGCGCCGGTCCGGATCGATGGTGAGCCGGCCCCGGACCAGGACCGGGTCGGCGGCCTCGGCCGGGGGCGGCTGGGTCCCGGCGGTCCGGCGCATCACCGCGGCCATCCGGGCGAGTAACTCCTGCAGCCGGTACGGCTTGACGATGTAGTCGTCGGCGCCCAGCCGCAGACCCAGCACCTTGTCCATCTCGTCCGAACGCGCGGTGACGGCGATGATCGGCACCGCGCACGCCGCCCGCAGCCCCCGGCACACCTCGAGGCCGTCCATGTCGGGCAGGTTCAGATCGAGCAGGACGATGTCGCCGCACTCCCGTCTGCCGAGCGCGGCCGCGCCCGTGGACACGTGGTCCACGGTCCACCCGTACTGCTGCAGCCCCTCGGTCAGCGCGTCGGCCACCTCGACGTCGTCTTCGACAAGCAGGACCTTCAAATGGCTCATCCCCCCCGGCGATCAGCACATGCGTATGTCAGCGGTCCTACGACCGGTATCGAACAAACGTTGGTCTTCCGGTCGTTTCCGGGATCTTACATACGCTTGACGTTTCCCTGTAGGTACGTGCGCGGACAGCTTGCACAGCCTCCGTAGCATCTGTCGCTACCCGGGACGGACAGCGACACGGTGCTGTCCCGGCTTCGCCGCGATACGGGGGTGCGCGAAACATGGCGAAGGGACCACCTGGCCGTCCCCTGCACCGGACATTGACCTTCTGGACAATGTGTGGTTTGGGGCTCGGCATGTTATGCGGGGCGATCGCCCCCGAGGCCGGGGAGCGGATGCGCTTCCTCGCCGACGCCTTCATTTCCCTGATGACCATGCTCATCGGCCCGGTCATGTTCACCACGGTGGCCGGTGGCCTGGCCTCCCTGGGCGGCCGGCGCCCGCTGGGCAGCCTGTCGCTGAAGGCGGTTGTCTACTTCGAGGCGGTCACCACGCTGGCGCTGGTGACCGGCATGCTGGTGGGCAACCTGGTCGGCCTGCTGCCGAGCCCCGGCACCGACCCGGAGAAGGACGCCGGCGAGGTGGCGTCGCTGCAACGGCAGGCACAGAGCTTCGGCAACGGTTCGCTCAGCCTGGACGCGGTGGTGCCGCACAGCCTCTCCTCCGCCGTGATCGGCGGCAACGCGGTGCACACGCTGGTGGTCGCCGGGATCACCGGCGTGGCCCTGGTGCTGGCGGGGCGGCGCGGTGCGCCCGTCCTGGACCTCATCAACCGCAGCAGCCACCTGCTGTTCTGCATGGTGCGGATCGTGGTCACCGGCGCGCCGGCGGCGGCGTTCGGCGGCGCCGCGTATACGACCAGCCAGATCGGCACCGTCCCGCTGGGCGGGCTGGCCGGCCTGATCGGCGCCTTCTACCTCACCTGCGCGGTGGTGGTATTCGGCGGGCTCGGGCTGCTGGCCAGAGCCGGCGGCTTCTCGCTGTGGCGTCTGGTGCGCTATCTGCGCCACGAGATCCTGGTGGCCATCGGCACCTCCTCCTCCGGCCCGGTCTTCCCCCGGGTGCTGCGCAAGCTGGAGCTGGCCGGGGCGCCCCGGAGCACCAGCGCGCCGGTCCTGGCCGGCGGCTACTCGCTGCACCTGGTAGGCACCTGCCTCTACATCGCCATGGCGGCGATGTTCGTGGCGGCCGCCACCGGAAGCGGGCTGTCCCTCGGGGACCAGCTGTTCTTCCTGGCCATGGCCATGATCGTGTCCAAGAGCGCGGTGGGGGTGACCGGCTCCGGGCTGCTCACCCTCATCGCGACGCTCTCGGTGACCCAGTCGGTCCCGCTGGGCGCGGTGGGCCTGATCATCGGCATCGACCGGATCATGTCCGAGGCGCGGGCGGTCACCAACCTCATCGCCAACAGCGTGGCCACCCTGGTCATCACCAAGTGGTCCGGCCAGCTCGACCTGGACCGTCTCACCCACACCCTTTCGGCGCGGCGTCCCCCGGAGCTCGACTGGCCCGAGGACGATCCCACGGTCGTCGAGATCCATATCTCCGACGGCACTTGAGGCGCCACCGTCCGCCGGCTCGCTCCAGCGGGCCTCCTCGCGGAAACGCGCCTCCCGCGCTGTCCGCTCCCCAGCCCCACCTGCACGTCTCTCCACGTGAATCAGTGGAAAGGGAATCCAGGCATGACCGTGATCACCCACGCAGTCCACTCCGTCGACCACCGGGAGAATCCGGAGGTACGGCGGCCACGCCCGATCAACTCTTCCTTCCATTCCGCTCTGTCCGCCGCACGGCGGGAAATCGTGATGGTGCGCTCGGACGCCATGCTGCGCCCGGACGAACTGCGGCGCGAGGCCGCCCTGCTGATGAACCTGCTGCGCCGCTGGGTCAGGATCTCCGTCATCTGGGACGAGCGGCTGCTGTCCCGGCCGGCCATCGTGGAGTATGTGCTGTGGCAGGCCCGTTCCGGCATCCAGGTGCGCACCGCCGCGCGGGTGCCGGTCACCATGGCACTGGTCGACGACACCACCTCCGCGGTCGTCGCGGAGCCCGTCCAGGACGCGCCGCGGGGCGAGGAGGAGGTCAGCGTCTCCCGCTGTCCGGACACCGTGGGCATGCTGCACTATCTCTTCCTCGGCCTGTGGGAGGGCTCCACCTCGCTGGCCGTGGAGAACTGGTCGCCGGACGACGACCAGTCCCAGGACGTGCTGCGGATGCTCGCCCGCGGCCACACCGACGAACAGATCGCCCATCGCCTCGACGTCTCCAAGCGCACCGTGAGCCGGACCGTCGCCAAGCTGATGCGGGAGCTGAACGCGCGCAGCAGGTTCGAGGCCGGGGTGCTGGCCACCCGCCTGGGCTGGTTCGGCACACCGGACCGGCGGGGCTGACGCGACGCGCCCGCCGCGCCGCCGGATTGGGACAGCGGGCGTCGTGCAGCGGACAGCCGGCTTCAGCTGACGGCCCCGCCCGGTGATCGTGTCCCAAGGGCTCCAGTGCTCCGTCATCCCGCGGCACGGGCGAGAGGTGAGGCGTTGATGCATGCCAAGCGAGGCAGGCGGCCGGCGGCCGGCCGGGCGGCGCGGCGTTTCCGCGGTGGCCCGTCCAGGAGGCGGCCATGACCGGCCGCCCCGCGGTACTGCTGCTCGGCGGCAGTCCGAGTCCGCGGTCGCACACGGCGGCGGCCGTCGGGGCCGCCGCCGGGATACTGGCCGGGCTGGGCGCCGAACCGCTGGTGTGGGACCTGGCCGCGCGCCCGCTGCCGATCGTGGACGTCTCCTGCCACGGGCGGCCGGAGGCGTACGCCGATCCGCTGGCGCGCCGCCTGTCGCCGACGGCGGCGCGGGCCGACGCCCTCGTGCTCGCCACCCCCACCTACCACGGCTCCTTCTCCGGTGTCCTGAAGAACGCCCTGGACCACCTGGCCGGCCACGAGCTGCGGGGCAAGCCCGTCGGGCTGCTCGCGCACGGGGAGAACCTGACCGCGGTCCAGGTCTGCGACGCCCTGCGCACGGTGGTACGCGCCCTGAAGGGCATGGCCGTCCCCGAGCAACTCGTCACCGTCCCGGGCGACTTCGACCGCGTGGGCAACGGGCAGCGGCTGCTCACCGCCCCGCCGGCGCTGGACCGTCTCGACGCGCTGTGCCGCTCCCTGGTGACGGTCACCCGGCAGCTCGCCACCGGCGAGGCCATCGGCATCGGAACCGCTTAGGAGCGACGGATGAGCGCAACGGCGGCGCGGGGAGCCCGCGCCGGACGCGACAGAACGCACTACCTCTACCTCGCCGTGATCGTGGCGACGCTGCTGGGCATCGGGCTCGGCTTCGCGGCCCCCGACGCGGCGGTGGAGCTGAAACCGGTCGGCACCGGCTTCGTGAACCTGATCAAGATGATGATCTCGCCCATCATCTTCTGCACGATCGTCATCGGCATCGGCTCGGTCCGCAAGGCCGCCAAGGTCGGCGCGGTCGGCGGACTCACCCTGGTGTACTTCCTGGTGATGTCCACCGTCGCGCTCGCCGTCGGACTGCTGGTGGGCAACGTCCTGGAGCCCGGCCACGGACTGACGCTGACCGAGTCGGCGCGGAACGCGGGCGAGGCCCAGGCGGAGGGCGCCGAGTCCACCACCGCATTCCTCCTCGGCATCATCCCCACCACCGTGGTCTCCGCGTTCACCGGCGGCGAAGTGCTGCAGACCGTGCTGATCGCGCTGCTCGCCGGGTTCGCGGTGCAGGCCATGGGGGAGGCGGGCCGGCCGCTGCTGACCGGCATCGGCCATATCCAGCGGCTGGTGTTCCGGCTGCTGTCCATGGTCATGTGGGTGGCGCCGATCGGCGCCTTCGGCGCGATCGCGGCGGTGGTCGGCGAAACCGGGGCGGACGCCCTGAAGTCGCTGGCCGTCATCATGGCCGGCTTCTACGCCACCTGCGCCGTGTTCGTCTTCCTGGTGCTCGGCACGCTGCTCCGCGTCGTCGCCGGGATCAGCATCATCGCGCTGCTGCGCTATCTGGCGCGGGAGTTCCTGCTGATCCTGTCGACCTCCTCCTCGGAGCCGGCGCTGCCCCGGCTGATCGCCAAGATGGAGCACCTGGGGGTGAGCCGGCCGGTGGCCGGCATCACCGTCCCGACCGGCTACTCCTTCAACCTCGACGGCACCGCCATCTATCTGACCATGGCCTCGCTGTTCATCGCCGAGGCGCTGGGCGAGCCGCTCGCCCTCGGGCAGCAGATCACCCTGCTGGCCTTCATGGTCGTCGCCTCCAAGGGCGCGGCCGGGGTCACCGGGTCCGGGCTGGCCACCCTGGCCGGCGGTCTGCAGTCCCACCGTCCCGAACTGGTCGACGGGGTCGGCCTGATCATCGGCATCGACCGCTTCATGAGCGAGGCGCGCGCCCTGACCAACTTCGCGGGCAACGCGGTCGCCACGGTGCTGATCGGCACCTGGACCAAGGAGATCGACCGGGAGCGGGCCGCCGAAGTCCTGGCCGGCCGGCTGCCGTTCGACGAGACGACGCTGCCGGACGACGGCCACGGGGCCGCGCCCGGGGACAGCGACGACCGCGGGGCGCCGGCCCCGGCCGTGCGATGAATGTGGGGAGTGCCATGACCGGCCGAGACATACCGAAGACGGCGGCGTTCCAGCAGAGCCTCCGGGACTACCGGGTCCCGTACCTCCCCTACGGCTCCACGCTGGGCTCCGCCGAACTCGAGGCGGTGGCCCAGGTCATCGGCTCCGGGGAGACCCTCTCCGGCGGTGCCTGGCGCACCCGCTTCGAGGAGGGTTTCCGCGCCTACGCCGGCACCGCGCACGCGATGAGCGTGACCAGCGGGACGGTCGCCCTGGAGTTCGCCATCCACCTGCTGGACCTGCAGCCCGGGGACGAGGTGGTCGTCACACCGCAGACCTACCAGGCCACCGTCCAGCCCCTGCTGCAGTACCCGGAGGTCCGGGTCAGGTTCTGCGACGTCGAGGCCGATACGCTCAACCTCGACCCGGAGAGCCTGGTCAAGCTGGTGAACGACCGCACCCGCGCCATCATCGTGGTGCACTACGGCGGGCTCCCGGCGGACATGGACGCCATCATGGGCCTGGCCGGCGAACGCGGCATCCTGGTGATCGAGGACTCCGCCCACGCGCTGGGCAGCTCCTACCACGGCCGCCGCCCCGGCTCCCTCGCCGACATCGGCTGCTTCAGCTTCCACTCGAGCAAGAACATCACCACGCTCGGCGAGGGCGGAATGCTGACCTTCCACAACGACGACTGGGCCGATCGGGTGGACCGGCTGCGCGGCAACGAGGCGGACGCCGTCTTCGTCCCCCGGGACCACCGCTTCGGCACCTCCCGCGCGCCGCTGCCCGGCGCGCTGTACCCGGGGCTCGCCTACACCCACGACTGTGTGGCCCTGCTCCGCCACGGCACCAACGCCACGCTCAGCGAGGCGGCCGCGGCGGTGGGAGTGGCCCAGCTGCGCTCGCTGCCCGCGTTCGTGGCCGCCCGGCAGGCCATCGCCGGACGGCTCCGGGAGGTGCTCTCCGGCTATCCGGACCTGGTCGGCCTGCCCGCCGTGCCGGACGGGGTCGAACCCTCCCACCACCTCTTCACCTTCTTCGTCCGCGAACCGGAGCGGCTCAGCAGGGACCGGCTGATCCACGAGCTGGACGACCGCGGGGTGCAGGTCCCGATCCGCTATTTCCCGCTGCACCTGACACCGGAGTGGCGCTCGCGCGGCCACCGGTACGGGGAGTGCCCCACGGCCGAACGGCTATGGTTCGAGGAGCAGATGAACCTGCCCTGCCACCCCGGCCTCACCGACAAGCAGGTGGATCTGCTGTGTGAACTGCTGGCCGACTCGCTGAGGGCGTCACTGTGCTGAGGATCATCGACGCGAAGACCGTCCGCGCCCTGCTCCCGGTCTCCGGCCTGGCGTCGGAGATCGGGGCGGCGCTGACCGCCCGGGAGGACGGCGGCGCGGAGTTCGCGCGCAGTGCGGTGGACACCGGCAAGGGCGAACTGCTGCTGATGCCGGCGGTGCACTCCGGCACCCTGTCGGTGAAGCTGATCAGCCTCTACGACAACCCTCCGGCGCTGGGACTGCCCAGTGTGCAGGGGCTGGTGACGCTCTTCGACGCGGCGACCGGCCGTCCGGTGGCGGTGCTGGACGCCGCCGCCGTCACCGAGGTGCGCACCGCCGCGGTGACGGTCTGCGCCACCGACCTGCTGGCCCGGCCGGACGCCCGGGTGCTGACCGTGGTCGGGGCCGGGGTGCAGGGCCGCAGCCACCTCGAGGGGCTGGCCGCGATCCGGCCGTGGGAGTCGGTCCGGCTGCACAGCCGCGACCCGTACCGGGCCCGCCGGCTGGCCGGCTGGGCGGGGGAGCGGGGCATCGAGGTCGAGGTGGTGGAGAGCACCACGGCCGCGGTGCGCGACGCCGAGGTGATCTGCACGGTGACCTCCTCCCCGGAGCCGCTGTTCGAGGACTGCGCGGTGGCCCGCGAAGGGGTGCACATCAGCGCCGTCGGGGCCTACGGCGCCACCCGCCGGGAGCTGCCCTCGCAGCTGGTCGCGCGGTCCAGCGTGTTCGTGGAGTCCGCCGCCGCGGTGCTGCGCGAGGCCGGGGACATCCTGATCCCGGTGGCGGAAGGCGTCCTGCCGGCCGACCCCGCCCTGGTGGAACTGGGCGAGGTGATCTCCGGCCGGCATCCGGGCCGCCGGTCCGCCGCGGAGACCACCCTCTTCAAATCCGTCGGCGTTCCCGTGGAGGACGCCTTCGCCTGCGATCTCCTTTACCGGCTCGCCGTGGAGCACGATGCGGGGCACCGGATTCCGTTCGCATAGCCGCCCTTCTCCCCCGGCTGTTCTGACTCTCCCTTCCCTCCTTCCTTTCCCTCTCCTCTCGGCTCCTGTCCACCCTCTCTCCGACAGGGCTGGTCCGGCCGTGAACCGGTAAGGCCCGGAAGGCGGCCGGATCCGTTGATGGCCGCAGGAGGACACCCCTCTGGCGTCTTGCTGACAGACGCATTGCCGCGCCCATTCGCTCAGGGGAAGCATGTGTCACCTCACTCCCGTTGTACGGCCGACGCAATCCACTTTCCAGGCGAGGGGACACGTACGACATGCATGCGCCACGCTCCGCCGACCTGTTGTTCGCACAACTCGCCGCGGCCGGCCGTGCCGCCAAGCGCCCCTGGGCCGTGGACCACGAATCCGCGGCCGTCACCGTCAAGGACGGACAGGTGAATCCCGGGGAAATCGCCGAAGCCGCCCGGCGATTGGCGCGGACGGTGGCGGAGCGCGGCGTCCGGGAAGGCGATCTGTGTGTCGTACGGCTGGAAAAGCCGTTGGACATCCTGGTGGCCGTGGCCGGCCTCACCGGTCTCGGCGCCGTGCCCGTCCTGCTGAGCGCCCGGCTCGACGCGATGACCGCGCGGGCCGCGCTGGAGCCGGTGACCGCCCCCCTGCACCTGCTGGTCACCGCCTCCCGCGCCGCCGACTTCGCGGACCGCCACCCGATCGACGGGGCCAGGATGACCTGGGAGGACGTCATCTCGGCGGTACCGGCCGGGGAGCGGGCCGAACTGCCCGCGCACGGGGTGGAGCGCGCCCCGGGCCGGCCCTACCTGGTCACCCACACCTCCGGCACCACCGGGGTGCCCAAGCTGGTGGTCCACACCCGGAACAGCTTCTACCAGCAGTCCGCGGTCCAGACCCGGATGCTGCGGCCCATGTTCCTCACGGGGTATCTGGCGGCGGCCATTTCCCCGGTCCATGTGCGCACCCTTTCCGGACTTCTCAGCGCGCTGCGCCTGCGCCATTCGGTGCTGCTGCTCGCTTCCGAGGACAGCGACCGGGTGGGCGAACAACTGGAACGCTGGCGGCCGGAGTATCTGGAAACGCATCCGAACACCTACATCACCTGGGAGGGCCTGGCGGATTCCGGGGCCATGTCCTCGGTGCGGATGTTCCTGGGCACATTCGACGCGATGCATCCGCGGACCGTCGACGCGATGCTGCGCGGATCGCGGCGCCGGCTGGCCATGTTCACCGAGGTGTACGCCCAGTCCGAACTCGGCCCCATCGCCTTTCGGGCGCGCACCCGCCGGATCGGCCGGTTCCGGCGCGGAGTCGGCGCCGAACTGGCCGGGCACCGCGTCGGCCGGGCCATGCCCGGATACAGCCGCATACGCGTGGTGGACGAAGGGGGAAACCGGGTTCCGCGCGGTGCCGGCGGCCGTATCCAGGTCCGCTCCAAAGGCCGGTTCGCCGGGTATCTGAATTTCCCCGAGCGCGCTACGGAGAACCTTTTCGAGGGCGGCTGGTGGGATTCCGGGGACTGGGGTGCCCGGACCGCCACCGGGGCGCTGCGGCTGCACGACCGCCAGACCGAGCGGCTCGCCGGGGCCACCAGTGGCATCGCGCTGGAGGACGTGCTGCTCGACCGCATGCCGGAACTGGCGGAAGCGGTCGTCCTGGAGGAAGACGGGCGGCTGCTGCCCGTCCTCGCGAGCCGCTCCGCCGAGCCCGTCACGGACGAGCGGTGGCGGACGGCCACCGGCGATCTGCCGCCCCTCGCGCCACCCCGCTTCGTGGCCCGTGCCGACATTCCCCGGACGGCCACCGGAAAGGTGCGGCGAGAGGTGCTCCGGCACCGGCTGAACAGCTGACCTCGCCGGCCGGGGCCCATGGACTTTTGCTGACAATCATTCACATCAACTGGGGTGGTCTGCCGAACATGGCCGAAAACAGGGTAGTGCTGCGCGCCGAGAATGTGCGGCGCGAATTCGTCAGCGGGGATACCACCGTGGAGGTCCTCAAGGGGTGCAGCCTCGAGGTGCTCGCCGGGGAATTCGTCGCCGTCGTGGGCAGGAGCGGAAGCGGCAAGTCCACCCTGGCGAACGTCCTGTCCGGGCTGGACCGCCCCACCTCGGGCACGGTGACGCTGATGGACCGCGACCTGTCCGCGCTGAGCGAGGCCGAGGCGGCGGCGATGCGGGCCCGCGAGATCGGGTTCGTGCTCCAGAAGGACAACCTCATCCCCTCCCTGACGATCGAGGAGAACGTCGCCGCACCCCTGGTCATGGGGGGCACCAAGCTGAGCGAGGCCCTGGGACGGGCCCGGGAGATGCTGGCCGAGGTGGGGCTGTCGCACCGGGCCGGACAGTGGCCCGGCCAGGTCTCCGGAGGCGAGGCGCAGCGCGCCGCCGTCGCCCGCGCCTGTGTCGTCCAGCCCGCCATCGTCTTCGCCGACGAACCGACCGGGGCCCTGGACGAGGAGAACGGCCGTCAGGTCCAGGAACTCTTGCGCAAGCTGGTCAGCACCACCGGCGCGGCCGGGCTGATCATCACCCATGACCGGGACCTGGCCGCGGGCGCGGACACCGTCATCACCATCGCCGACGGCCGGCTGGCCGGCACCGAGAGGAAGGCGTGATGGCCCTCGATCCGCACCGCCTGGTCGCCCGCTCCCTCGGCCGGAGCTGGCGGCAGCGCCCCGCCCGGATGGCGGCCGCCATCGCGGCCGGCATCGGTGGCGTCCTGCTGACCACCGCCATGCTGCTGATCTCGGCGTCGGTGCTGGACGCCATCAAGGGCGCCTCCATCAGCGGCATCCGGGACGAGGTGGTCGCCGTCGAGGCCCGCGCCCCCGGCGGCATGTCCCGGGAACTGGTGGACCGCACCGAGCGGGAGACCGGGGTCAAGGGCTCCCGCGCCCTGGTCATCAGCACCCGCGCCGCTACGGGGGCGGACCACACCACCGACCCGGTCATCGTCTTCGGTGTCGACCAGGCTCTCGGCGGCCTCACCGACAAACGGCTGGCCGACCGGATCAGCGGCACCAAGCTGGCCGGCGACGAGGTCTTCCTGTCCGCGGACTGGGCCGGTGACCACGGTGTGCGCAAGGGCGACACGGTCCGCGTCACCTCCCCCCACGGCGTCCAGCGGTGGCGGGTGGCCGAGCTGCTCGACGGACAGGTCGCCAACCGCGGCGCCATGGTGATCGCGCCGCTGCCCACCGTCGCCACCGCCTTCGACCGCGGCACCCACAGCGATGTGCTGCTGCTGGACCCGGGCCACCGCGGCCGGTCCGCGGTCGTGGCCGCCGCCGAGAAGGCGGTCGACGGCGCGGCCGACGTCAAGCACCCCGGTGACCTGCTCTCCGGCTACAGCAAGACCTTCCGCACCTCGCTCACCATCCTGGGCATGTTCGCGGCCATCGCCGTCCTCACCGCCGCCGTGGTGCTCTTCCTCACCTGGCGCCTGGCGCTGGACGACGCCCGCGCCACCCTGGCCCGGCTGCGCCTGATGGGCGTGCGCACCGGGCATCTGATGGCGGGTTCGGCCATGGTGATGGTGCCGCTGCTGCTGGGCACGTATGTCATCGGCGCGGCGCTCGGCATCTGGGTGGGCTCGCTGCTCGGCTCGTTCACCCGGCAGATCACCGATCTCACCCAGCAGGCCGTCACCCCCGGTCTGCCCTGGCAGTGGCCGGTGGCCGGGGCGTTCGCCGCGGCCGTGGTGATGTTCCTGGCCGCCTGGCTGTCCGGAGTGCGCCGGTTCACCCGGATCACTCCCATCGAGGCGGTGACCGGACGCGACCGGACCGCCATGACGCCCGGCGGGATACGGCGGCCGCTCATCGCGGGCCTGGCCACCCTCGCCGTGGGCGCGGCCCTGGTGGCCCTGGGCGGCGAGATGATCACCTCGGCCAGTCTGGTGTTCCTGTTCATCGGGGCGGCGCTGCTCAGCGTGGTGCTCCCGGTGGTGGCCGGTGCGCTGCTGCGCAAGGGCGAACCGGGCCCGGTGCGGCTGGCCGTCGGCCGCCAGCTCCAGCTGGGCTGGCGCCGCAACGCCGCGCTCAGCATCACCTTCACCGTCGCCGTGGTGACCTCGCTGGCCATGGCGGGCACGGCCGGCAGCATCAAGGACGAGGTGGCCGGTTCGGTGGAGCGCTGGACCCAGGGCGAGCTGTTCGTCCAGGCCGCCAAGGTCGGGCAGAACCTCCAGAACGAGAAGTTCCCGCTCACCATGGAGCAGGAGCTGCGCCAGGTCGACGGCGTGGACGCGGTGACCCCCTTCACCTACGCCGGCGTCGGGCTCCACGGCCGCAAGGTGCAGGTGTGGAACTGGGGCGAGTCCGACGCGGACCGGACCACCGATCTGAAGGTCGCCAAGGGCAGGCGGGACTTCATCACCACGCTCGGCACGGACGAGATCGTCATCTCCTCCAACTACGCCCGCACCCAGGACCTCACCGTCGGGGACACCCTGGAGCTCCCGCTGCCCACCGGACACCGCACGGTGCGGGTGGCCTCGGTGCTGGAGGACTCCGCCTCCGACGGCGGCATGATCGTCGCGGGCACCCGGCTCTACCAGGAACTCACCGCCTCCCAGGGCGTCTACGAGTACTACGTCGGGGTCAGGGACGGTGCGGACGTCCACGCGGTCCGGGCCGCCCTGGAGAAGAAGCTGGCGGACCGCTACCCGCGGGCCGAGGTGCTCAGCCGCACCGGGATGCGGGACGCCTTCGCGGGCATCACCGCCCGGCTGGTCAGCTCCTTCGAGGCGTTCGCCTGGGTGATGTTCGTCCTCGCCGTCCTGGTCGGCGGCGCCACCCTGGCCTCCGGACTGGTGGAGCGGCAGCGGGGGCTCGCGCTGCTGCGGCTCACCGGCGCCACCCGCAAGGCCGTGAACCGGCAACTGGCCGGCGAATCGCTGGTCATCGCGGGCTGCTCCTGGATCGTGGCGCTGCCCGTCGGCTGCCTCGCCATCCCCGGGATGCTCGACGCCCAGGCCGGCCAGAGCGGCCTGCTGCCGGGGATCACCGTGCCGACGCTGCTCAGCGTCGCCAGCCTGCCCCTGGTGGTGGTCTGCATGCTGCTCGCCCTGGCGGTGGCGGGCCCCCGCCGCGCCAATCCGCCGCTGCGCGCCCTGCTGGCCCAGGAGTAGCCGACGGCCGCGGTGACGACGATCGAAGCCCACCTGCCGGCCGCATCCCGGCCGCATTCGGAACAGAAACGGGGAGAAGCACTGTGATCAGTGGGAAGGAGCGCCGACTCCGGCGCGTGCTGGGAGCGGACGCCCGCACCCTGCTGGTGGCCGTCGACCACGCCCTCACCACGGGGGGCGCGGGCGGACTGACGCGGATGAGCGGAGTGCTCGACGCGGTGGTCGCCGGAGGCGCCGACGGCATCGTCGTCCACCGCGGCTCGGCCGCCAACTCCATGCCGGTCCAGCGGGACACCGCGATGATCGTGCACCTGTCCGGGAACACCCGGCTCAGCTCCGGTGGCGAGCTGAAGACCCGGGTGTGCGCCCCGGAGACCGCGCTGGCCCTCGGCGCCGACCTGGTCTCGGTGCACGTCACCTTCGGCGGCGGCCACCAGGAGGACCGCGCCGCCCTCGCCGACCTCGGCAAGGTCGCCGCCTCCTGCGACCGGCTCGGGCTGCCACTGCTGGTCATGACGTATGTGGCCGGGGTCGGCGAGGACCCCGCCGAGCGCGGTCCGGCGGTCATCCACGCCGGGCGCGCCGCCGCCGAACTCGGCGCGGACATCGTGAAGGTGGCCCACCCCGGCACCGACTACCTGGACGAGCTGGCCGCCTCCATCGAGGTCCCGGTGGTGCTCGCCGGCGGCGAGGCCGAGGGCGGCTGGGACGCGTACGTCACCTCCGCCAAGGACGCCGTCGGCCACGGCGTGGCCGGGCTGTGCGTGGGCCGCCGGGTGTTCGGCAGCCCCGACCCGGCCGCCGCCGTCGCCGAACTGCGCTCGGTGGTGCACGGCGCGCTCCCGGCCGCCGCGTGAGCCGGGCCGCGGCCGTCGACGCCCCATCGCTTCGAAACGAGGGACCTTCGTGACACAGACCGAACTGTGGGTGGACGTCTCCACCCTGACCCCCGCCGAGACCCCCGGCGCCCTGGCCTACCTGCGCTCCTCCGCGGCGGCCGCGGTGGTGCTGCGCTACGACCAGTACGAGGAGTGGAAGCCGCTGGACCGGCTGCGGACCGCCTGCCTGGTGGGCGCCGAGGAGGCACAGCTCGCCGAGCTGATCGCCGTGGACGAGCGGGTGGACACCGTCATCGCCCGCTCGCCCGCGGACCTCGGCCTCGCCCGGGAGGCCGCCGGCTCCCGCCCCGTCGGCGTGCGCTGCGAGATCGTCGACGGTGACACCATGAACGAGGCCGCCGACCTGTCCGGCGCGGTCGACACCGTCGTCGCCGCCTTCCACGACGAGACCAACATCCCGCTCGAACTGCTGCTGGCCCGTGCCCAGAACACCCGGACCGCGGTGGTCAAGCAGCTGCTGAACACCGCGGAGGCGTCCACGGTGGCCGGTGTCCTGGAGAGCGGCCCGGCCGGGCTGATGGTGTCCGCCGAGCAGCTCTCCGCCGTGGACCTGGTCACCTCCGTGGTCGCCGCCCGCGGCCGGCTCCACAAGGACCTGGTGGAGCTGGAGGTGGTCCGGGCCGAACCGGTCGGCATGGGCTACCGCGGCTGCATCGACACCACCACCCTCTTCGGCCAGGACGAGGGCATGGTGGTCGGATCCACCTCCTCCGGCGGCATCCTGGTCTGCGCCGAGGTGCACTACCTGCCGTACATGAACCTGCGGCCGTTCCGTGTCAACGCGGGCGCGGTGCACTCCTACGTCTTCGGGGCCGAGGACACCGCCTACATCACCGATCTGCGCGCCGGGGAGCGGTCCTGCGCGGTGGCCGCGGACGGCACCTTCCGCGAGGTGGGCATCGGCCGGGTCAAGACCGAGCTGCGCCCGCTGCGGCTGATCGAGGCCCGGCACGGCGACGTCACCGTCAACGTCATCCTCCAGGACGACTGGCACGTACGGGTCATGGGCGGCGACGGCAAACCGAGGAACCTCACCGACGTCACCCCGGGGTCCACCCTTCTGGGCCTGATCACCGAGCCGGGCCGGCACGTCGGCATCAAGGTGGCCGAGCAGATCGATGAACGCTGACACCACGCCCGCCACCGGCCGGGCCGCGACCGCGCCGGACACCGGCGCCGCCCGCGGCGGCCCGGTGGACCGCTCCCCGCGGGGCATCGCCCGGTCCTTCCTGCGGCTGTCGAAGGTCACCGTCTACCAGCACTTCTTCCCCTGGGCGCTGGCCCTGGCGATGCTGGACGGGGCGGCCCTGGACCGCTCCGGCGCGATACCCGCGATGGCGCTGTTCCTGGTCGCCTCGGCCGCCATCGTGGCCTGCACGTCGGCGGTGGACGACATCGTCGGCAACCGCAACGGCAGCGACGCCGCCAACTACAAGGAAGGCGACCTGGGCCGGGACATCCGGCGCAAACCGCTGCTGAGCGGGGCCGTCACCGAGCGCGAGGCGCAGATCTTCGCCGCCGCCACCGGGGTGCTCGCGCTGCTGACCGGCCTCGGCGGTTTCGCCGCCCTGGGCTGGGCCGTGCCGCTGGAGTCGGTGCTGGTCTTCCTGGCGGTCGGCGCCTGCTCGGTGCAGTACTCCGGCGGCTTCCGGTTCAGCTTCCGCACCGGCGGTTCGGAGACCATGCTGGGCCTGGTCACCGCCGGCGGGCTGGTCTTCCCGTATCTCGCGCTGGCCCGGCGCTGGTCGGCGGCGGCCGTGCTGGAGGCGCTGGTCATGGGCCTGTGGCTGGTCATGGTCATCTCGTACTCCAACGTCAACGACAAGGACGGGGACGCCGCCGTCGGCCGCAAGACGCTCGCCGTGGTCAGCGGGCCGAAGGTGTTCAAGGGCGCGATGGTGCTGTTCTTCGCCGCCGACGTGGGCCTGCTGGCCGCCTGGGCGCTGCTGCCCGCCGTGCCGTGGTGGGGCGCGCTGACCCTGCTGCCGGCCGTCGCACTGCACGCCGCCCAGCTGCGGTTCGGGGTGGGCCAGGACAACTGGCTGAAGGCCCGGCTGTGCGGGTTCATCGCCTATGACCTGGGATTCCTGGGGCTGCTCGGCCCGACGCTGTTCATCGCCTGACGCGTCGGCACCTGACACGTTCACCGACTGACGCACCGACTGACGTACCGACGCGGTTCATCACCTGACACACACGGTGCGGTCCACCGCCCGATGACGACACGGCGCGGTCCACCGCCCGACGCGACGAAAGACATCCGTCCGCCGCCACTTCCGGACGCGCGGACACGGTGAGACAACCCTTCACAGGGGGTAGGGGGAGCCATGGCAGTCGGCTATGACGCCATATCCGTACCACCACGATCCGGCACGCTGGGCGACGACGTCCGCGAGGCCCTCTCCGGCCTCGGCGACGCCTCCCGGCTGCGCCGGTTCCCACGTGGCGTGCTGGAGAAACTGGGCAAGCTGGGCGTGCTGCGCCGCCGCTGGGCCGGTCCGCACCCCGGCGACGTGCTGCTCGGGGTCAGCCTCGCCGAGGAGGTCGCCGCAAGCGCGCCGACCGGTATCGCGGTGGGCGTGAGTCTGCACACCGAGTCGGTGCTGTCCATGCTGCACCGCTTCGGCACCGGCTCCGACTACCTCGCCGACCTGCGCGAACGGGCCCTGGACGGCACCGCCATCGGCGCCCTCGCCGCCAGCGAGCCGCAGGGCGGCAGCGATCTGTCGGCGGTGCGCACCCTGGCCACGCCGGTGGCCGGCGGATGGCGGATCAGCGGCAGCAAGAAGTACGTCTCGCTGGGCGCGGTCGGCGACTTCGTGATCGTGCTGTGCCGGCTGGCGGACGGCTCCGGCGCGCCCACCCGGCGGCTGGCGACGGTGGTGGTGCCACTGGCGCGGGCCGAGGTGGTGCGCGAGCACGACAAGCTCGGTACCCACGCCCTGGACACGGTGGCCGTGGAGTTCCACGATGTGCTGATCCCCGCCGAGGCCATGCTGGGCCGGCCGGGCCTGGGACTGGCCAACGTCAGCTACGGGCTGTCCTTCGAACGGCTCGCGGTCGGCGCGCAGGTGCTCGGCGCGGTCGGCCACGCGCTGGGGCTCGCCGTGGAGCACAGCGAGCGCCGGGAGCAGTTCGGCGGCCCGCTCCGCTCTCACCAGCACCTCGAATTCCGGCTCGCCGACGTGCTGGTGGAGCTCGAGGTGTTGCGCGCCGCCGTGCACCACATGGCCGGCCGGCTGATGGCCGAGCCGCTGGACCGCGCCCTGGTGGCCCGGATCGCCGCGGTGAAGGTGCACGCCGCCCGGCTGGCGGAGCGGCTGGTCAGCGAGTGTCTCCAGGTGTTCGGCGGGGCCGGCTACCTGACCCGCGAGACCCCGCTGGGCCAGATGTGGCAGGACGTGCGGCTGGCCCGGATCGGCGGTGGCACGGACGAGATGATGCTCGCACTGGTCGCCGGTGAACTGCGCGGCGCGGCCGAGGCGTACCGCTCCGCCGTGCGGATCACCGCATGAGCGGGGCGTACGGCACGGCGCCCGCCGGCCCGCCGGACGTCCGGGGGCTGCGCCTGCTGGTCGCCGGGGTCACCGGGCAGGTCGGCCGGGGGCTGCTGGAGGCGTGCGGCGCCCTCGGCGAGGACGCCCCCGCGATCGTCGCGCTGGTGCGGCGCAGGCCACGGGCCGCGCACATCATGGGCCCGGCCGTGGCCCGGCAGGTCGTCGGCGAGGTCACCGAGCCCGGCTGGGGGCTGACCGAGGCCGATCTGGACGGGCTCGGCGACATCGACGCCGTGCTCAACCTGGCCGGCGCCACCGACTGGACCGCCAGCCACGCCCTGCTGGACAAGGTCAACCTCCTGGGCGCGGTGCACGGCCTGGAACTGGCCCGCGCGCTCGGCGCCCGGCTCGGCCGCCCGGTGCCCTATCTGTCGGCGAGCTCGGTTTTCGTCGCCGGTCTCACCGACGGCAGCGTGGCGGAGGACCTGCTGTCGCCCGGCACCGACCGCACCCCGTACGAGCTGAGCAAATGGACGTCGGAGCAGGCGCTGATCTCCCGCGCCCGGCGCACCGGGCACCCGGTGGCGGTGGCCCGCGTCGGCGGAGTGATCGGCAACTCGCTGACCGCGAGCACCACCCGGCGCAGTTCGCTGTACCAGCTGGTGTCCCGCCGGGAGGAGGGCTCCGCGCTGCGGGTGCTGCCCGCGCAGCGCGGCGCCCGGGTGGACACCCTGCCGCGCGACCTGATCGGCGAGTCGCTGCTGCGGATGCTCGGCCACGGCCGCGGCGACGGTTTCGCCCGGTGGCGCTCCGGTGTCATCGCCCAGGTGGCGGCCGGGGAGCGGGCTCCCACCCTGGCCGCGCTGCTGGCCCACCTGGACGGCCTGACCGCCGGCTCCCGCTACCACATCCCGCGGCTGGTGCCCGCCTCGCGCGGGGTGCTGCAGACGGTCACCCGGGCCGGGACCCGCTATGTGCGCTGGAGCCGCCAGGCCGGGAACCGGCTGCACGGGCTGCGCTACGTCGCCGTCAACCGGGTCTTCGAACGCGGCAGGTTCGCGTCGCTGACCGGTGGCTGGCTGCCCGCGGTGCCGCTGGAGACCACCCTGCGGATCACCTTCGACCTGGCCGAGGAGCGACCGGTCGCCCCGACGGCCGAACTGCCGCTGGGGAGGTTCCGGTGAAGGTACTCGTCATCGGCTCCACCGGATACCTGGGCCACTGGGTGGGCGCGTCGCTCACCGAGGCCGGACACCAGGTGGTGGAGGTGAGCCGGCGCGGCCACGCCCGGCACGGCACCGGCCTGGCCGGGGACGTCACCGCCACCGGCCTCGGGCTCGGCCCGAAGGAGCTGGCGGAGCTGTCCGATGTGGCGGCGGTGGTGTCCTGCTTCGGCTCGGTCGACTGGGACGCGGACCCCTCCCGCCTGGTCAACCTCCATGTGACCGGCACCCGGAACGTGCTGGACACGGCCGCCGGGCTGCCGGGCGTCCGGCGGGTGGTGCACACCTCCTCACTGCTGGCGCTCGGCCGCGCCGAGGGCCTGGTCGGCAACCGCGAGCTGGCCGTCGGCCAGTCCTTCCGCAACTGGTACGAGTACGCCAAGTACCGCGCCGAGGCGGTGGCCCGGCGGGAGAGCCGGGTCCCGGTGAGCATCGTGCGGTTCGGCCCGCTGCTCGGCCCGGCGCCCGCCGGACTCGTACCGCGCACCGGCGGCCCGCTGCAGGCGCTGCCCACCCTGCTCCAGGGCATGCCGCTGATCCTGGAGCGCGGCGGCCGGTACCCCGTCTACGCCGGCGACGTGGCCGTCGCCGGACAGGTGATCGCCGAACTGGCCACCCGGCCCGGCGAGGTACCGGAGGTGTGCACCTACTTCGACCCCGCCCGGCCCACGCTGGCGCGGGTGCTGCACGAGCTGTGCCGGCCGTGGAACGTGGTGCCCCGGCTGGTGGAGGGCGGCACCCGGGGCGGCGGCCGCCCGGTCCGCTGGCTGCAGCGCCAGGCGGCGCGCCGGCTGGGCCTGGGAGCCGGTGCCCTGGAGTACACCTCACCGCTGCCCGACCTCGACCCCGCGGTGCTCGACACCCTGCCCCGGCCGGTGCCGGCGGAACGACCCGGATACCTCTCGGCGACAGCGGACCTGCTGCGTGACACGCGGCGGGTGCTGCTTCCCGTGGACGCGGAAGTGAGCCATCGATGACCACACCATCCGCCACGGCGCCCACCGGCACCGGACAGGACACCGGCCGCCAGCCGCCGTACTGCCGGGTGGACACCCACGTTCACCCCCGGCTGCGGGTCTACTCGGCGGGCAACTTCGGCGAGGTCGCCCCCGAGCGGCTCTCCCCGATGTCCTGGTCGCTGGTCGGCCGCCCGATGGAACTGGGCACCCGCCGCTTCATCGGCCGGGTGCTGGGCCGTCCGCGCTGGACCACCGGCTCGACCTATGTCTTCACCGGCTATCTGGGCCTGCGCCCGTACCACAACCTCACGGCCTACTGCCATGTCGCCGAGGAGGTCGTGCTCACCGAGCCGAGGGACGTCACCGAGGCGTACTTCGAGGGCGTCCAGCCGCCGCCGCCCTCCGACGTGGAACGGGTCAGGGGCTGGCGCAAGGTCATGGTCGGCCCGCGGATGCTGACCGAACTGCTCCGGCTGCGCACCCGCAACGCCACCCTGGAACAGCGGGTGTTCGCCTTCGAGCAGGAGGTGCGGGACGCGGCGGCGGCCGGTATCGACTGGCGGCTGGGGGAGTTCGTGGCCCGGGGCAAGCGGCTGCTGGAGATCGCCTGGGAGGTGCACATCACCTGCACCTCCGGCGCCGTCGCCGCCGAGGTGGTCCGCCGCAAGGTCACCGGAAAACTGGTGCCCGACGCCGAGTCGGTGGCGGGCTGGCTGCGGGAACCGGCCGAGCTGCCCTGGACCCGGCTGTACGGGCTCGGCGGCATGCGGGAGGGCCCGGCCGACTTCCTCGACAAGATCTTCTACGAGGTGGCCGACCAGCACCTGCCGTGGGTGGAGTACGCGGTGCGCCCGGTCGCCAAGCCCATGGCGGGCAGCGGCGGCCCCGCCGACGTCAGTCCGCGCGAGGCGCTCATCGGCATGCGGTCGGCGCTGCGCGGCCGGGCCGTCGACGCCTCCGTGCTCTTCCTCGGCGACATGATGTCGGTGCGGGAGCAGTCCAAGTCCCTGGCGATGCGGCTGCTGCACGTGCACCGCACCCTGGCCCGGGAGCTGGCCCGCGCCCGTGGCGTGGCCCACGCCGACTGGCCTTACCTGTCCATGGACGAGCTCAGCGGCCCGGACCTGCCCGGACCCGCCGAGGTCGAACGGCGCCGGGAGTCCTGCGCCGAGGCGCTCGGCCTGGACATGCCGGACTACCTGGACCTGCGGCCGGGCGCCGCACCGGACGCGGTGCCCCGGCGCCGCCCCACCGGCGTCTCGCCGGGGGTGTTCGAGGGCGTGGCCATCGGCGTGGAGGACATGCCGACCGAGGACGGTGTGGTCCTGGTCTGCGAGAGCGCCGACGCCAACATCATGCCCATCCTGCCCTTCGTCGGCGCGGTGGTGACCGCCCGCGGCAGTCAGTACTCGCACGTCGCGATCCTGTGCCGGGAGATGGGGGTGCCCGCCGTGGTGTCGCACCCGCTGGCCTCGGACATCACACCGGGCCGCCGCGTGCGGGTGAACGGCGACACGGGAGAAGTGAGGATCCTTGACTGAGAACCACGCGGCCACCGAGGCCGCTTCCGCACCCGCCGTCGAGGCGATCGTGGCCACGCTCGAAGAGGCCATCGCCGTCGACCGGCCCCGCCGCGACCTGCGGCTGACCGATTCCATCAGCCAGGACATCCGGCTGGACTCGCTCGCCCTGCTGGAGGTGCTGACCCGGGTCGAGGACGAGTTCGGCATCGAGCTGATCGACACCCCGGAGACCTACACCGCCGGCACCGTCGGCGACCTCGCCGCCCTCATCCGGTCCAAGGTCGCCGCCGGCGCCGATACCGGGCAGACCCCGCGGGAGACCGGATGCGCGATCTGACCAGCTGGCTCACCCAGCCGGCCACCGACGCCGGGATCAACACGTACGACGGCAGGCAGTGGACCCGCCACAGCTACCCGGAATTCGCCGAGCAGGTCTTCGGCGCCGCCGCCGACCTGCGGCGGCACGGCGTCGCCCCCGGCGACCGGGTCGCGCTGATCCTGCCCTCCGGGCCGGAGTTCGCACGGTACTTCTTCGCCGTCATGGCGGTCGGCGCCACACCGACGCCGATCGCCCCGCGCGGCTACCAGGGCCCCGTCGACTACGGCACCTTCGTCGCCGGGCTGCTGGGCACCCTGCGCCCCACCTGTGTGGTCGGCGAGGGCGCGGTCCTGGAGCTGCTGTCCGGACTGCCCGAGACGGCGCCGCGCGTGATCGACGCGCGCCGCCCGCTGCCCGGGGGCGGCGACCGTGGCCGCGCCGTGCTGGCCAAGGACGACCTGGCACTGGTCCAGTTCACCTCCGGCTCGTCCAGCGCACCGCGGGGGGTGACGCTGACCAGCGAGGCCGTGCTGTCCCAGGTCATGCTGCTGGAGAACAAGTACCGCATCACACCGGGCTGTTCCTTCGGCTCCTGGCTGCCGCTCCACCACGACATGGGGCTCATCGGGCTGTTCCTCACCCCAGTGGTGCTCGGCTGCGAGGTGTGGCTGATGCGGCCCGAGCACTTCGTCCGGCGCCCGCTGGAATGGCTGAAGATCTTCGGCGAACGCGGCGGCACCCACTCGGCGATCCCCAACTTCGCGCTGGAGCGGGTGGTGCGCCGGGTGCGTCCGGCGGACCTCACGGGCCTGGACTTCCGCGCCTGGCGGTCGCTGATCGTCGGTTCCGACCGGGTCAGCATGTCCGTGCTCGACGCCTTCCACGCACTGCTCGCCCCGCACGGGCTGGCACCGGACACCCTCTCGCCGTCCTACGGCATGGCCGAGGCGACCCTCGCGGTCTCCGGGGCCGGCTCCGGACAGGAACCGGAGGCGCTGCTGCTGGGCTCCACCGAATTCAGCCAGGGCGCCCCGGTGCGGATCGCCGGACGGCGCACGCTGGCCGCAGCCGCGCCGGGCGAGGAGACCCTGCACAGCGTGGTGTCCTGCGGCACCGAACTGGTCGGCGTCGACATCCAGGTGACCGGCGAGGACGGCCGGGCGCTGCCCGACGGGCACGTCGGCGAACTGCTGGTCCGCTCGCCCGCGCTGTCCGGCGGCTACTTCGGGGCGCCCCCGGAGGACGAGCGGTTCACCACCGGCGGCTACCGCACCGGCGACCTCGGCTTCCGCTTCCAGGAGCAGATCTACGTCCTGGGCCGGGCCGGCGACTCCGTCAAGGTCAACGGACGGTACGTCACCGCCGAGGACGTGGAGCTGGCGCTGGTGCGGACGCTGGGCCTCCAGCACGACAAGCTGGCCGTCGTCCTCAACTCCGCCACCGGCACCCCGGCCGTGTTCGTCGCGGTCCAGCGGGGGGCCGAGGCGGTGGACGTCGAGCGGCTCGGCGACGTCCTCGAATCCTTCGGCCTGGCCGTCGGCCGCACCGCCGTGCTGCATGTGGGCGCGCTCGCGGTGCCCCGCACCACCAGCGGAAAGCCCCAGCGCGGCAAGCTGTGGCGGTCGCTGGTGACCGGTGAACTCACCGGCACGCCGCTGCACCTGGGCGAGGGCTTCCCCCACCTCTTCGAGGAGGAGGCGGACAGCGGTCGGCTGAGGGCGGTGCCGCCCACGGGTGGCGGGGCGCCGGCGGAGCCGGTTGGGTACGGGGTTGCTGGGCCGGTTGGGTGCGGGGTGGCGGGTGCGGTGGCTGGGGGTGGGGTTGCTGGGCCGGTTGGGTGCGGGGTGGCGGGTGCGGTGGTTGGGGATGGGGCTGTTGGGCCGGTTGGGTACGGGACGGCGGGTGCGGTGGCTGGGGATGGGGCTGCTGGGACGGCTGGTCACGGGACGGCGGGGGCGGCCGGGCACGGGAGGATCGAGGCGATGGCCGGGGGCCGGGCCGCGGCCCGGCCCGCCGGGGAGTCGCGCGCCCTGCTCGGCGGCAAGGGCCACCACCTGGCGCTGATGCGGCGGCTCGGCCTTCCCGTCCCGCCGTTCACGGTGCTGGACGCGGCGGAACTCGCCGAGGGCGAGGTGCCCGAGGAGCGGATCCGCGCGGTCCTCGCCGAACTGGCCGGGGCGGCGGCGGACACCATGGCCCCGCGCGAGTCCGCGGTGGGGCTCGCCGTGCGCTCCAGCCCGCCCCGGAGCATGCCCGGCATGATGGACACCCTCCTCGGCATCGGGCTGTCCCCCGACGACGTCGAACCGCTCGCGCGGCGCCTGGGGAGCCGGACCGCCGCCTGGGAGGTCCTGCTCACCCAGGCCCGCCACCTGTGCCGGTACGTCGGCGGGGCCGACGCCACCCGGCTGAGCGCCGCCGAGGGCGGCCCGTCCGGCGACCCGGCGGAGCGCTCCGGCGACCCGGCGGAGCGGTACGACCGGCTGCGCCGGCTGTACGCCGAACTCACCGGCACCGCCTACCCCATGGACCCGGCCGGTCAGGTGCGGGTCGCCGTGGAGGCGGTGCGCGCCTCCTGGAACGGGGCACGCGCCCGCCGGTACCGGCAGGCGAACGGCATCCCCGAACGGCCGGGACCGGCGGTGGTGGTGCAGGCGCTGGCGTACGGCATGGCCGACGGCGTCTCCGGCAGCGGGGTGGTGTTCAGCCACAACCCGGTCAATGGCGACGCGGGCCTGTTCGGCGAGTTCCTGTCCGGCTCCACCGGTGAGGACCTGGTCTCCGGCACCCGCACCCCGCAGTCGGTCGACGCGCTCGGCGCACGGGACGCCACGGTCCACCGGCGATTGGCCGGGCTGGTGGACCGGCTGCACCGGGAGCTGGGCGCGATGGCCGATGTGGAGTTCGTCGTCGAACGGGGCACGCTGTGGCTGGTGCAGGTGCGCCCGGCCGCCGCCGCGCCGCACGTCCTGAACCGGGTCGCGCAGCGCCTGTGGCGGGACGGCCGGATCACCGGGCCCCAGGCCTTGGCCCGGATGGACGCGGACGCGCTGTTCGCCCCGCCGCCCGCCTGGGTCCCGGGAGAGCACGGC
>NZ_BBOX01000052.1 GCF_001553455.1 Streptomyces hygroscopicus subsp. hygroscopicus | reverse complement strand
CCCGCCTGCGCCGGGGTCGGCCACGGCCCGCTCGTCACCACCGTCGAGGAGGTCTTCCGGTATCCGCCCGGTACTGCGGTGCTGCTCCGCCCGACGACCGAGCCCGCCGACTTCCCCGCCATGGCCCAGGCCGCGGCGGTCGTCACCCTCGAGGGTGGCGGCACCTCCCACGCCGCCGTCGTGGCCCGCGAGCTCGACGTGCCCACCGTGGTCGGCGCCCAACTGCTGGATCCGGCGGTCACGGCCCGGCCGCACGGCCCGGAACCCGGCGGGGAGCCGCCCTTCGAGGTGACCGTGTGCGGCACCACCGGCCGGGTGTGGCGGGGCCGTGTCGCGCCCGCGCCGGGGGAGTCCGCGCTGGAACGGGCGGCGGAGCTGCCGTCGGCGGTGACGACGAACACGGTGATTTGCCTCTCCGCGCCGGACCCGGCCCCCGGGGCGGACGGCGGGACTGTCGGGGACGGCGGGGCCATTGGGGGCGGCGGGGCCGCCGGAGGAGCCCCCGGCATCGCGCTGGAGGACGCCACGGGCCGACCGCTCGCCGTCCTGGCCGCCCCGGCACCGGCCGGGGCGGAGGGAGCCGGGCCGCCACGGGTCCAGATGTGCGCCACCGAGGATGAACTGCCCGCCGCCGACGGGCGGCTCGTCGCCACCGGCGACCCGGGGGTGGCCGAGACCTGGACGGCACGGGGCGGCCGGGTCGCCTATCTGCACCCCGCGCCCGACCCGGCCCGCCCCTGGCACACCCGGCTGCCGGACTGCCCCCTCGCCTTCCTGGTGCTGCCCACGCCCGAGCTGACGGAGCACGCCCGCTGGTCCCTGGCCATCGCCGAGGCGAAGCGGAGCACGAAGTGACCGACGCCCCGGCAGACGCTTTGGCCGCCACCCCGACCGCCGGGCCGGGCCGGGACACCGCTCTGCGGGACCTGCGTCGCCAGTTCCACGCAGTGCGTGCGTTGCTCGCCGGGGTCGGTGAACGGGAGCTGGACCTGCTCACCCCAGCCGAGGGGTGGGCGGTCCGGCACCAGATCGGACACCTGGCGGACACCGAGGAGGTCGCGGCCGACACCGTCACCGCGGGCCCCCGGACGTTCGCCGAGGCGCTGCGGCCGTACCCGGACGCGGAGGCGTTCACGGCGGCCGGGGCCCATCGGGCGGACGGTCGGGGCCGGGACGAGTTACTGGCCTGGCTGATCCGCGCCCAGGAGGCCACCCTGGCCGCACTCGCCGGGGCCGGGGAGCGGACCAGGGTGCCCTGGGGCCTCGGCCTGTCGGTGCGCGCGTTCACCCAGGCCCGGCTCATGGAGAGTTGGGCGCACGGCTGGGACCTGGGCCGGGCGCTCGGCGTACCGGACCGGCTGACCGCCGAGGCGTGGCACGTGGCCTCGCTGGGCTACGACACGCTGCGGTTCGCGCTGGTGCGGGCGCGGGTGCGGATTCCGCCGGGCCGCACCCTGCGACTCGACCTCGAGGCGGGCCCGTTCGGCCGGTGGACCTTCGGCCCCGAGGACGCCACCGATGTGGTCGTAGGACCGGCGGATGCGTGGGTGCGGACGGTGACCCGCCGGTCGGCGGAACGGGCCCGGGAGCGGCTGCGGACGGACGGGCCGCTGGCCCGGCTCGCCGTCGCCCACGCCAAGGCGTACCTGTGACCCGCCCCCAGCTACCCGAAACCCACCTCCTACCCGAGAGCCACCCCCTGCCCGGAACCCCCAGACACACCAAGCACACGAGAGGCAGAAGAAGGACGATGAGCACTCCTGATGTCGACGGCGGCGTTCTGCACGCGCTGCGGGTGGGCGGCTGGCTGGGCGCCGAGCGCTTTCCCGCCTGGGGGGTGGCGGAGCCGGACGGTCCGCTGACCCGGCTGACCGGAGCGGGCCTGGTGCGGCAGGTGCGCAGCCCGCGCGGGGAGCTGTACGGGCTGACGCCCGAGGGCACCGAGGCGGCGGCGTCCGTGGTGGGGGACTGGCTGGCCGGTCTCACCGGGGACGGGCGCGCCGCGCTCACCGCGGCGCTGGCCGGGTTCGAGGCCCACGACGGCTCGCTCAAGCAGCTGGTGACGGGCTATCAGGCGGGCGGCCGGGAGACCATCGGCCGGGATCTGCGCGATTTCCACGAGCGGGCCCGGGACGCGCTGGCGGCGGCGGCCGCGGCCGCACCGCTGTGGGTCAGCTATCCACGGCGGCTGGAGGACGCCCTGCTCCGGGTGGAGAAGGGCGAACTCGACCACGTGGCCTCGCCGTTGCTGGAGAGCTACCACACGGTCTGGCACCTGGCCCACCGGGATCTGCGTCTGCTGTGCGAGGCCCTTCAGCCCTGACGCGCCGGCGTCGGCGCACCCTCCGGGAGTCCTCCGGTCCCGCCCTCTGGCCGCAGCGCGACAGGCGCTGTCGTCTTGCTGACAAACGGTTGGTGCGGTTACCGCGCGAGAGGCAGCATCAGCGGGAAGGACGGAATTTCTCGGAGGGTGTTTGCCGTGGTGCAGTATCTGATTCTTGCCCAGTATTCACAGGAAGTCGTCCGGGGGGTGCTGCACCATCCCGAGGGGATCATCGCCCGTGATGAGCACGCCTTCAAGTTCTACGGTTCTCTGGGCGGCAAGGTCGTGAACTACTGGTTCACCCGCGACGTCGAGTACAACTTCGCCGTCGTGGTCGAGTTCCCGGATGTCGAGGCCGCCCACGCCGCCGTGCTGACCGGCTACTCCACCGGAGCCTTCGTCAACAGCAAGCTCATTCCGCTGGCCTCCACCGAGGAATTCGTGGGGGCCCTGCGGCGCGCCGAACCGGCCGTCGAGCTTTTCTACCCGCCGCAGTCCCCGCCCCGGCCGGAGGGCGCCGAGGAAGCCGCTGAGTAAGCCATCGCGGCACAGCCGGCGGAAATCTCCCTGGCGGCTCGACACGGTCCTCTCCGTGGCGGTTCGGCACGGTCATTGTCGTGGCAGCTCGGCACGGTTCTTTCCGTGGCAGCTCGGCACGGTCATTTTCGTGGCGGTTCGGCACGGTCCTTTCCGCCGGCGCTCCGGCCTGCCCCGTCGCATGTTTCCCCAGCTCGTCCGAAAGAGGAAGACGTGAGCGGTTATCCCTCGATAGCGCGACCGGCCCCCGCGGCCGGGAACCTGGTGGATCTCCTTCGGCTGCGCGGCACGGAAGGCGGGCAGCGGCCGGCGTTCACCTACCTCGCCGACGGCGAGGCCGTCACGGAACGTCTCAGCTACGCGGACCTCGACCTGCGGGCCCGCGCCATCGCCGCCGACCTGCGGAGCCGGCACGCCCCCGGCGAGCGGGTGCTGATGCTGTACCCGTCCGGCCCCGAGTTCGTGGCCGCGTTCTTCGGCTGTCTGTACGCGGGCATGGTCGCCGTCCCCGCCTACCCGCCGCGCTCCGACAAGCACGCCGCCCGGCTGGGCGCGGTCGCCGAGGACTCGGGCGCCGCGATCGTCGCCGCCCCCGGCTGGCTGTACGACCAGCTCGCCGGGACGTACCACCCACAGGCGCGCTGGGTGGCCACCGACCGGGTCCCGCCGTCCGCGGCCGACGACTGGAGCCGGCCGGAGGTGGCCCCGGACGCACTGGCCTTCCTGCAGTACACCTCCGGGTCCACCGGCAACCCCAAGGGGGTGATGCTCAGCCACGCCAACCTGCTGCACAACTGCCGGATGATGGCCGAGGCGATGGGCCACAGCGAGCAGCCGGTCTTCGTCTCCTGGCTGCCGCTCTTCCACGACATGGGGCTGATCGCCAATCTGCTCCAGGCCCTGTACTGGCACGCCGAGCTGATCTACATGCCGCCGGAGGCGTTCCTGCTGGAGCCGATCCGCTGGCTGCGCGCCCTCTCCGACCACCAGGGCACCCTGAGCTGCGCGCCGAACTTCGCGTACGAGCTGTGTGTGCGCCGCACCCGCCCCGAGGACCGTGCCGGGCTCGACCTGAGCGGCTGGCAGGTGGCCCTCAACGGCGCCGAGCCGATCCGCCCCGACACCCTGGAGCGCTTCACCCGGACCTACGCCGAGTACGGTTTCCGGGAGTCCGCCTGGTACCCGGGGTACGGGCTCGCCGAGAACTCCGTCTTCGTCTCCGCCGGGCTCCCCGGAGACGGCGCGACCGTCCACCACCTGGACGGCCCGGCGCTGGAACAGGACCGGATCGTCGAGGTCGCCCCCGGCACCCCCGGCTCCCGGGCGCTGGTCGGCGTCGGCCACGCGCACCTGGACCAGCGGCTGGCCGTGGTCGACCCGCGGACCCGGCGCCCGGTCCCGGACGGCCAGGTGGGCGAGATCTGGCTGAGCGGACCCAGCGCCGGCCACGGCTACTGGCAGCGCCCCCGGGAGACCGCCGAGACCTTCGGCAACCGGCTGGCCGGCGAACCCGCCGACAGCGCCGAGACCTGGGTGGCCACCGGCGACAAGGGCTTCTTCACCGCCGACGGCCGGCTGTGCGTCACCGGGCGCGTCAAGGACATGATCATCATCCGCGGGCGCAACATCTACCCGCAGGACATCGAGCGCACCGTCGAAGGCGTCCACCCCGTCTTCCGGCCCGGCTGCACCGCGGCCTTCGCCCTGGATCCCGAACCGGGCACCGGCGGCTCCGCCGGCGAGGAGCGCGTCGTGGTGGTCCAGGAGGTCCGCCAGGACGACGTGGACGCCGAACGGCTGGGCGCCGCCGTCGCCGAGGCGGTCGTCGCCGAACACGATGTGGCGCTGCACGCGCTGGTCCTGCTGCGCACCCGTGCCGTCCCCAAGACCTCCAGCGGGAAGATCGCCCGCCGGGCCGCCCGGCGCGGCTACCTCGACGGCACCCTGGACGCCGTCGCCACCTGGACTGGCCTCGCCCCGGCGGCCCCGGCCCCGGAATCCGCCGGGCCCGCCCGCGAGGACCTGGTCCGGCTGGTGATCGAGACGGTCGCCGACCACCTGGGCGTCGCGCCGGACCGGCTCGACCCCCGGGCCACCTTCCAGACGTACGGGGTCGATTCGGCCTCCGCCGTCGCCATCTCCGGTGCCCTGCGGCGCGCCCTCGGCCGCCGCCTGCCCGCGGCCCTGCTCTACCAGCATCCGACGGCCGAGGCCATCGCCCGCCACCTGGCCGGCGACACCGGCACCGGCGACACCGGCACCGGCGACACCGCCACCGGCGACGCGGCCACGGCCCACGGCGCCCCCGGACGCGGTGAGCCCATCGCCGTCGTGGGCATGGCGTGCCGGATGCCCGGCGCCGAGGACACCGAGGCGTTCTGGAAACTGCTGCTGGACGGCACGGACGCGATCACGGAGGTGCCCGCCGACCGCTGGGACGCGGACGCCCTCTACGACCCGGAGCTGAAGCGGCCCGGCGCCACCAGCACCCGCTGGGGCGGGTTCCTGCCCCACGTGGCCGACTTCGACCCGGAGTTCTTCGGCATCGCCCCCAGCGAGGCCGTCGCCATCGACCCGCAGCAGCGGCTGCTGCTGGAGGTCGCCTGGGAGGCGCTGGAGAACGCCGCGATCGTGCCCGACTCGCTGGCCGGCAGCGCCACCGGGGTGTACGTCGGCATCAGCAACAACGACTACACCCGGCTGACCGCCGGGGCCAGGGAGGCGCTCGGCGCCCACTACGGCACCGGCAACGCCCTGAGCGTCGCCGCGGGCCGGCTCTCCTACCTGCTGGACCTGCGCGGCCCCAGCATGGCCCTGGACACCGCCTGCTCCTCCTCGCTGGTCGCCGTGCACCAGGCGTGCGAGGCGCTGCGCCGCGGCGAGACCGGCCTGGCGCTGGCCGCCGGGGTGAACCTCATCCTCAGCCCGGACTACACCGCCGTCTTCTCGCGCGCCCGGATGATGGCGGCAGACGGCCGCTGCAAGGCGTTCGACGAGCGCGCCGACGGCTACGTACGGTCCGAGGGCTGCGGGGTGGTGGTGCTCAAGCCGCTGTCCCGGGCGAGGGCCGACGGCGACCGGGTGCTGGCCGTCATCCGCGGCTCGGCCGTCAACCAGGACGGCCGCTCCTCCGGGCTGACCGCCCCGCACGGGCAGGCACAGAGCGATGTGATCCGGGCGGCCTGGGACGCGGCGGGGGCGACCCAGGACGAGTTCGGCTACATCGAGGCGCACGGCACCGGCACCGCGCTGGGCGACCCCGTCGAGTACGAGGCGCTGACCGAGGTGCTCACCGGGGGACCCGGCCCGCGCGGCGGGACGGCCGGGCCGTGCTACCTCGGCTCCGTCAAGACCAACATCGGGCACCTGGAGGCCGCGGCCGGTATCGCGGGCCTCATCAAGGTGGTGCTCTCCCTCCAGCACGGCACCATCCCGCCGCATCTGCACCTGACCCGGCCCAGCCCGCACATCGCCGGACTGGAGAGCCCGCTTCGGATCCCGGTCGAGCCGCGCGCCTGGCCGGCCGGGCGCCGCACCGCGGGCGTCAGCGCCTTCGGCTTCGGCGGCACCAACGCCCATGTCGTGCTGTCCGAGGCCCCGGCGGACGGACCGGGCGACGCCCAGGGCGCGCCCGGGGACGGCACCACGGCGCCCGCGCGAGAGGCCGACGAGGTGCTGACCCTCTCGGCCCGCACCCCCGAGGCGCTGCGCGACCTCGCCGGGCGCTACGCCGCCCGGCTGGCCCGCGCCGACGAGCCGTTCGGCGACCTCGCGCACACCGCCGCCACCGGCCGCACCGCGTGGCCGCACCGGCTGGCGGTGGCCGCCGCGA
>NZ_BBOX01000051.1 GCF_001553455.1 Streptomyces hygroscopicus subsp. hygroscopicus | reverse complement strand
GGCCCCGGCGAAGCCCGCGCCGGTCAAGCCGATCCCGGCCGAGCGGACGGTCTCCGCCAAGAAGACCGAGCCCGCCGCGCCCGCCGCCGGCCCGGAGCTGGTCACCCTGCGCGGCCCCTCCGCCGCCGTGGCGAAGAACATGAACGCGTCGCTCGCGCTGCCGACGGCCACCTCGGTGCGCGCCGTCCCGGTCAAGCTGCTGTTCGACAACCGCATCGTCATCAACAACCACCTCAAGCGCGCCCGCGGCGGCAAGGTGTCCTTCACGCACCTGATCGGCTACGCCATGGTGCAGGCGCTGAAGGCGATGCCCTCGATGAACTACTCGTTCACCGAGAAGGACGGCAAGCCGACCCTGGTCAAGCCCGAGCACGTCAACCTCGGCCTCGCCATCGACCTGGTCAAGCCCAACGGCGACCGCCAGCTCGTCGTCGCGGCGATCAAGAAGGCCGAGACGCTGAACTTCTTCGAGTTCTGGCAGGCGTACGAGGACATCGTCCGCCGCGCCCGCGCCGGCAAGCTCACGATGGAGGACTTCACCGGCGTCACGGCCTCCCTCACCAACCCCGGCGGCATCGGCACCGTCCACTCGGTGCCGCGGCTGATGCCCGGCCAGGGCCTGATCGTCGGCGTCGGCGCGATGGAGTACCCGGCCGAGTTCCAGGGCACCTCCCAGGACACCCTGAACAAGCTGGGCATCTCCAAGGTCATGACGCTGACCAGCACCTATGACCACCGGGTGATCCAGGGCGCCGCCTCCGGCGAGTTCCTGCGGATCATGAGCCAGCTGCTGCTCGGCGAGAACGACTTCTACGACGAGATCTTCAAGGCGCTGCGCATCCCCTACGAGCCGGTCCGCTGGCTGCGGGACATCGACGTCAGCCACGACGACGACGTCACCAAGGCGGCGCGGGTCTTCGACCTGATCCACGCCTACCGGGTCCGCGGCCACGTCATGGCCGACACCGACCCGCTGGAGTACCGCCAGCGCAAGCACCCCGACCTGGACATCGTCGAGCACGGGCTCACCCTGTGGGACCTGGAGCGCGAGTTCGCGGTCGGCGGCTTCGCGGGCAAGACCATGATGAAGCTGCGCGACATCCTGGGCGTGCTGCGCGACTCGTACTGCCGCACCACCGGCATCGAGTTCATGCACATCCAGGACCCCAAGCAGCGCAAGTGGATCCAGGACCGCGTCGAACGCAGCCACGACAAGCCGGAGCGCGAGGAGCAGCTGCGCATCCTGCGCCGGCTCAACGCGGCGGAGGCGTTCGAGACCTTCCTGCAGACCAAGTACGTCGGCCAGAAGCGGTTCTCCCTGGAGGGCGGCGAGTCCGTCATCCCGCTGCTGGACGCGGTGCTGGACGCGGCCGCCGAGTCGCGCCTGGACGAGGTCGTCATCGGCATGGCCCACCGCGGCCGGCTCAACGTCCTCGCCAACATCGTCGGCAAGTCGTACGCGCAGATCTTCCGCGAGTTCGAGGGCAACCTCGACCCGAAGTCCATGCACGGCTCCGGTGACGTCAAGTACCACCTGGGCGCCGAGGGCACCTTCACCGGCCTGGACGGCGAGCAGATCAAGGTCTCGCTGACCGCCAACCCCTCCCACCTGGAGGCCGTGGACCCGGTCCTGGAGGGCGTCGTCCGCGCCAAGCAGGACATCATCGGCAAGGCCGGCACCGACTTCACCGTGCTGCCCGTCGCCCTCCACGGCGACGCGGCCTTCGCGGGCCAGGGCGTGGTCGCCGAGACGCTGAACATGTCGCAGCTGCGCGGCTACCGCACCGGCGGCACCGTGCACATCGTGATCAACAACCAGGTCGGCTTCACCGCCGCCCCGGCCGCGTCCCGCTCCTCGATGTACGCCACCGATGTGGCGCGCATGATCGAGGCGCCGATCTTCCACGTCAACGGCGACGACCCGGAGGCCGTCGTCCGCGTCGCGCGGCTCGCCTTCGAGTTCCGCCAGGCGTTCAACAAGGACGTGGTCATCGACCTGATCTGCTACCGCCGCCGCGGCCACAACGAGACCGACAACCCCGGTTTCACCCAGCCGCTGATGTACGACCTGATCGACAAGAAGCGCTCGGTGCGCAAGCTCTACACCGAGTCGCTGATCGGGCGCGGCGACATCACCCTGGAAGAGGCCGAGCAGGCGCTCCAGGACTTCCAGGGCCAGCTGGAGAAGGTCTTCACCGAGGTCCGCGACGCGGTCTCGGCCCCGGCCCCGGCCGAGGTCCCCGAGCCGCAGCCGGAGTTCCCGGTCGCGGTCCAGACGGGCGTCTCCCAGGAGGTCGTCAAGCGGATCGCCGAGTCCCAGGTCAACATCCCCGACCGGATCACCGTCCACCCGCGGCTGCTCCCGCAGCTCCAGCGGCGCGCGGCGATGATCGAGGACGACACGATCGACTGGGGCATGGGCGAGACCCTCGCCATCGGCTCGCTGCTGATGGAGGGCACCCCGGTCCGGCTCGCCGGCCAGGACTCCCGCCGCGGCACCTTCGGCCAGCGCCACGCGGTGCTGGTGGACCGCGAGACCGGTGACGACTACACCCCGCTGCTGTACCTGACCGAGGACCAGGCCCGGTACAACGTCTACGACTCGCTGCTCAGCGAGTACGCGGCGATGGGCTTCGAGTACGGCTACTCGCTGGCCCGTCCGGACGCCCTGGTCATGTGGGAAGCGCAGTTCGGTGACTTCGTCAACGGCGCGCAGACCATCGTCGACGAGTTCATCTCCTCGGCCGAGCAGAAGTGGGGCCAGACCTCCGGGGTCACCCTGCTGCTGCCGCACGGCTACGAGGGCCAGGGCCCGGACCACTCCTCGGCCCGTATCGAGCGCTTCCTCCAGCTGTGCGCGCAGAACAACATGACGGTCGCCATGCCGACGCTGCCGTCGAACTACTTCCACCTGCTGCGCTGGCAGGTCCACAACCCGCACCACAAGCCGCTGGTCGTCTTCACCCCGAAGTCGATGCTGCGGCTGAAGGCCGCGGCGTCGAAGACCGAGGAGTTCCTCACCGGCTCCTTCCGCCCGGTGATCGGCGACGAGACGATCGACCCGGCCGCGGTGCGCAAGGTGGTCTTCTGCTCCGGCAAGGTCTACTACGACCTGGCCGCGGAGCGGGACAAGCGCGGTGTGACGGACACGGCCATCATCCGTCTGGAGCGGCTGTACCCGCTGCCGGGTACCGAGCTGCAGGCCGAGATCGCCAAGTACTCGGGCGTCGAGAAGTTCGTCTGGGCGCAGGAGGAGCCGGCCAACCAGGGTGCCTGGCCGTTCGTCGCCCTCAACCTGATCGACCACCTGGAGCTGTCGGTCGGCGCGGACGTCCCCGCCGCCGAGCGCCTGGTCCGGGTCTCCCGTCCGCACTCGTCCTCGCCCGCGGTGGGGTCGAACAAGCGGCACCAGGCGGAGCAGCAGACGCTGGTCGGCGAGGTCTTCGACATCTGAGCCACCGCCTCGTTCCGGCCCGGAAGGCCCGGACCGGAAGGCCCGGAAAAGACCCGGAAGGCCCGGCCCCGCATCGCGCGGGACCGGGCCTTCCGGCGTACCGGGTAACGGGTCAGACCGGCAGCGGTTCGAAGTCCCGGACGGGGCGGATCCCCTCGCGGCAGCAGCCGGGCGGCCGGACCGCCGGGGGCGGGAGAGCCACCGGGGCGGACCGCTCACCGGGCGGACCGCTCACCCAACGTCAACTCCACCGGGCGTCTCCGGTCGCTCGCCCGGCCGGGGGGCCGCATATCCTGGGCTGGCACATCCACACCATCCCTTCCGGAGCAAGCCTTGTACTTCACCGATCGCGGTATCGAGGAGCTGGAGCAGCGACGCGGCGACGAGGAGTTCACCTTCGAGTGGCTCGCCGAGCAGCTGCGGACGTTCGTCGACCTGAACCCGGACTTCGAGGTCCCGGTGGAGCGGCTGGCGACCTGGCTGGCCCGGCTCGACGAGGAGGACGACGACGTCTGAGGACACCGTCCGAGGGCGTGGTCTGAGCCACCGTCCGAGGCCGACGTCTGAGGCCGACGTCTGAGGACACCGTCCGAAGGCGCCGTCCGAAGGCGCCGTCCGCAGGCGCCGTCCGCAGGCGCCGTCCGCAGGCGCCGTCCGGGCGTCCGGTCCGCCGAGGGCGCCGTCCGCGGCGGGTGTCAGGCCACCACCGGACCGCGCCCCGGCGTTCCCGCCTCGTGGTCCAGCCGGGGGTCGGAGACCAGCACCGCCTGCTGCAACCGCTGGAGCTTCGACGAGGGCTCCAGCCCCAGCTCCTCCGTCATCGCCGTGCGCAGCCGCTGGTAGACCGTCAGGGCGCGGGTGCGCTGTCCGGACCGGTGGAGGGCGAGCATGTACTGCCCGTGCAGCCCCTCGTGGAAGCGGTGCTCCACGACCAGCGAGGCGAGATCGCTCAGCACCTCCAGATGGCCGCCGAGCCGCAGCCGGGTCTCGATGCCGCGCTCGGTGACCGTCAGCCGGGACTGTTCCAGCCGGGCCACCTCCGCCTGGAGCGGCCGGCCATGCGGGGTGACGTCCACCAGGGCCGGGCCCTGCCAGAGGTCCAGCGCCCGCCGGAAGGAGGTGTCCGCCGTCCGCTCGTCGCCCGCCTCCAGCGCGGATTCGCCCTCGGCGACGAGGGCGCGGTACTCGTGGACGTCGAGCTGGCCCGGCCCGAGCACCATGGCGTACCCGCCGGGCCGGGTCTGGAGCACGTCCCGGGTGACGGCGGCCGACGGCACCCCCAGCACCTCGGCGAGCAGCTTGCGCAGATGCAGGATGTACGTCTGCAGCGTGGTCAGCCCGGTGCGCGGCGGCTGATCGCCCCACAGCTCGGCCATCAGCGACCGCACCGGCACCATCCGGTCGGCGTGGAGCAGCAGCAGGGACAGGACCTTGCGCGGCTTCATCGCGCTGGGCACCCCGGACCGGGCGCCGAGGCCGAGTGTCAGCGGTCCGAGCACGCTCACACGCATGGGTGGCACCTCTCCGGACGTCATGGGCGGTACGCGCGGACGAGCAGATCGGCGGCGCCCTCGCAGATGGCCGCGGCCTCCCCGTCGGCGAGCGGATGGGTGCCGTACATCGACTGGTGGAGCCCCTGCTGGACGACCAGGGCCACGAACTGCCCGGCGGCGGCGGCCGGGTCCGGCACGCTCAGCTCGCCGCGGTCGGTGCGCCGGCCGAACATCTCGGCGAGGTACTTCACCAGTTGCCGGGGCTCCCCCTCCGCGCACGCGGGGCGCAGCGAGGGGTGCCGGGCGACCTCGGAGATCACCAGGCGGCGCAGGGCGGAGGCGCGTTCGTCGAGGAGCACGGCGAGCACCCGGCGGCCGAAGGCGATCAGCGCGTCGCGGGCGTCGCCGCCGTCGTACGGCCCGGGGGTCCCGGGGCCGTCCGGCCCGAGGGCGTACGGGGAACCGTCGGCGAAACCGGCCGCCACCCGCTCCCGCTCCCCCTCGACGGCGGCGATGAACAGCCGCTCCTTGTCGCCGAAGTGGTTGTAGACGGTCTGCTTGGACACGCGGGCCTCGTCGGCGATGACGTCCACGCTCGCCCGCGTGTATCCCTCGCGCAGGAAGACGGCCACGGCCGCCTCCAGGATCGCCTGCCGCTTGGCGGGCTGGGGGCCCGCGGGCCGCCCCGCGGCACTGCGCCGGGGACCGTTGTCCGTCCGCAACGGCCCAACCTCCTCGCTCCGAACCGGTCTTGCCTCCGCTGGACTTGTGAGTCTAGCCTTCGATCACCGCACTGGACTAGCCAGTCCAGTCCAATGCATTCACCGGCACATCACGTGGTTTCACCACCGCTTCACAAGGAGAGCTCCATGAGCGCACCGGAGAGCAGCGAGGCCCTGAGCCCTCTCACCCTGGCGCCGGAGGCGCAGCGGCAGCTGTTCCTGGAGGCCCGTACGGCGAACACCTTCACCGACGAGCCGGTGACGGACGAGCAGATGCGCGCCATCCACGAGCTGGTCAAGTACGCGCCCACCTCGATGAACCAGCAGCCGCTGCGGGTGGTCCTGGTCCGCTCCCAGGAGGCGCGCACCCGGCTGCTGGCGCATATGACGGGACGGAACCAGGAGAAGACGGCCAAGGCGCCGCTGGTGGCGGTGCTCGCCGCGGACCTGGACTTCCACGAGGAGCTGCCGCGGCTGGTGCCGTTCCTGGAGAACCCGCAGGAGATCTTCGCCGACCCCGGCGTCCGGGAGGCGTCGGCACGGTTCAACACCGCGCTCCAGGTGGGCTACTTCATCCTGGGCGTACGCGCCGCGGGGCTCGCCGCCGGGCCCATGGTGGGCTTCGACCACGCGGCCGTCACCAAGGAGTTCTTCGGCGACGGGCGGCACGCGGCGGTCTGTGTGGTCAACATCGGCAAGCCGGGCCCGGACGCCTGGATGGGCCGGCTGCCGCGCCTGGCGTACGAGGACGTCTTCAGCACCGTCTGAGGGCACACGGCACCGGGTGAGGGCCGCAGTACCGTCTGCGGCCCGTACGCCCGCTCCCGCGCGGCACGGGAGCGGGCGGGCCGGGGGCCGTACCCCTCGACCAGCTCTCGGTCAGCTCAGCTCTCGATCGGCTCCCGGCCTGCTCTCGATCAGCTCTCGATCAGCTCTCGATCAGCTCGTGGAACGCCACGGTGTCGAAGATGTCCTCCATCCTCGTCGCCTTGCCGTCCCGCATCGTCCACGAGTGGACGAAGTCCAAGGTCGCGGTCGTACCGCGGAGCGAGGTCACCTCACGGGTGCCGAAGACCACGACCCGGTCGCCCTGTTCGATGAACTCCCTCGGCGCGAGTCTCATCCCGCCCAGCACCGTCGGCACATGGGCGAGGAACTCCTTGATCCCCGCATGGCCCAGCTTGGTGCCGCCGAGCCCGTACTTGCCCATCCCCTCCGGATGGACCCACTCCACATCGGGGTGCATGCCCGACAGGATCCCCTCGATGTCGCGGTCGCGGAAACCCGCGTAGGAGGCGAGGATGGCCTCGATGTTCGGTGAGGCCGGGGGGTTCGGTGAGTCCGAGGGGTTCGGTGAGTCCGAGGTGTTCGGTGAGTCCGAGGTGTTCGGTGATGCCGCGGCGTTCGGCGGTGCCGGGGTGTTCGGTGATGCCATGGTGTTCGCCACTCCTCAGACGGCGCTGTGCCGCGACTCGGACGGAAGGTGTTCGGGGTGGAGCGCCTGGAGCGTGCGGCGCACGCCCTCGCGCCACGGCACCCGGCAGGGGCCGGTGATCTCCCGCCGCCGGGTGGGGTCGAACCGATAGGTCTCACGGGTGACGTCGCTGGGCACGAGCCGGGCCCGCACCCCGGTGAGCTCCTCCAGATACCGCACGCAGTCGGTGATCCCGACCGCCTCGTCCCCGCCCCAGTTGACCAGCGTGGCCGGTGTCGCGGCGGCCTCCCACAGCCGGGGGACATGGGCGACGAGATCGTCGGTGTGCAGGAGCGAGCACCAGTTCTGGCCCTCCCTGGGCACCGGGATCGGCTCGCCCGCGAGCATCCGCTTGAAGTAGAGCATCGGCACCCCGCCGTAGCCGCCAGGGCCGTAGGCGATGTTGAGCCGGGCGATGGTCGTCGGCAGGTTCAGCACCTGGGCGAACGCCCGCACCGCGCCCTCCGCGGCGATCTTGCCCACCGGGTAGGCGGGCAGCCAGTCCGCCACCCCGTCGACCGGGTCGTCCTCCGTGTACGCGTGGTCGAGGGTCTGCCGCTTGTACAGCGCTCCGGTGGAGACGAACAGGAACGCCTCCGCCCCGCGGCAGTGGGTCATCAGCCGGCCGCAGGCCACCGAGTTGACCTCGACGGCCGCGTTGACGTCGCCGTCCTCACCGCGGCGCACGGCCGAGTGGAGGACATGGGTGAAGTCGTCCGGCAGCCCCTCGTACGCCGCCGCGCCCGGGTCGTCCATGTCCCAGTGGAACGTGGTGATCCCGCGGTCGTTCAGCTCCTTCTCGACACCCGGGGTGCCGAACCGGCCCAGGCACCACACCTCGTTGCGCTCGGCCAACGCCTCGGCCACCGGCCGGGCGACCTGCCCGGTTCCCCCGGTGACCAGGATCTTCTTTCCTTCCACCCTGCTCTTCTCCTTGTGCCTGGCCCGCTCGGGCCTATGCCTGACCCACTCGGGCCTATGCCTGGCCCGTGGTCCGGGCCCGGTCCGCGTCGCCCAGCGCGCGGTCGAGTTCCCTGCGCAGAATCGCCTGGAAGGCCGCGACATGCCGTGGGCCCATCAGTGTGTAGTGCTCACCCGGTACGTCCACATACCGGTTCGGTTCGGTGGTGTGCTCGTCCCAGCGGCGCAGCTCGTGCTCCAGCCAGTCCTCCTTGGTGCCGCGCAGCGGGATCGCGTAGAAGACGGTCATGGACCGGGTGGTGCCGCTGGGCCGGTAGTCGCGGCCCAGCGCGGTGAGGCCGTGGGCCAGCTCCGCCCAGGCGGTGAACTTCCCCAGGTCCAGGTCGAGTTCTCGCAATCGGCCGCGCGGGGCGATCCGCAGCAGACGCGCGAGCTGCTCCTCCTTGGGCAGCGGGCGCAGTTCGGCGGGAAGGTCGAGGGACTGCTTCTTGTTGATCAGGTCGAGGAAGAAGGCGAGGTTGGTCGCGGTCTCGACGAAGTCCAGCTCCTCCATGCGGTACTTGATGTGCGGCGGGAGGTTGAAGCTGCCGACGAAGTCGACCCGCTCGCCCTGGGCCTCGAGCGCCTTGGCGATCTCGAAGGCCACGGCGCCGCCGTAGGAGTACCCCGCCACGGCGTACGGGCCGTGCGGCTGGCGGGCGCGGATGGCCGCCACGTAGCAGTCCACCATCTCCTCGAAGCTGGTGAAGGGCTTCTCGCCCTCGTCGAAGCCACGGGCGCGCAGCGCGTAGAACGGCCGGTCGCCGACGAAGTACTTGGCGAGATTGACGAAGACCAGCACCTCGCCGACCCCGGGGTGGACGCAGAACAGCGGGGTCTTCCCGCCTCCGGTCTGCAGCGGTACGACCGGGTCGTACGCCGCGGCGGCGGGCGCGCCGCCGTCGGCGAGCCGGGCGGCGAGCTGCCGCACCGACGGCGCCGTGAGCACCGTGATGACCGGCAGGTCCGGGACGCCCAGGCGCCGGTGCACCTGGCGCCGCAGCCGCAGGATGTCCAGCGAGGTGCCGCCCAGCTCGAAGAAGCTCGCGGTGGCGCTGATCCGCTCCGGAACGGTGTCGAACATATCGGCGTAGATCTCGGCGAGCACTCGCTCGGTCTCGCCCTCGGGCGGGGTGTGGCCGCCGAGCCGGCGGGTGGTCAGCTCCGCGACCCGCGCGATGACCTCGTCGTACGCGCCGGACTCCAGGCGCTGGCGCATCCGCCGGCGCAGCGTCTTGCCGAGGCTGGTCTTGGGGAAGGCGTCCTTGGGCAGCGGCAGGATGAGGGAGGGCCGGAAGCCCCAGTGGATCACGACGGTGGAGCGCACCGCGGTGATCATGCGGTGCAGCCCCGCCTCGTCGTCGTCCGCCGGTTCGGGGCTGACGGCGATCACCAGCTGTTCGGTGTCGCTGCCGGGGCGGCGGGTCGGGAACGCCGCGGCATAGCCGCTCACGACATCGTCGAGCTGCTCCAGGGCGGCCTCTATCTCATGGCTGAAGTAGTTGACGCCATTGACGATGACGCTGTCCTTGCTGCGTCCGACGAGGGTCAGCCGGCCCTCGTCGATCCGGCCCAGATCGCCGCTGCGGAACCAGCCGTCGGGGGTGAAGGCGGCCCGGGTGGCCTCCTCGTCGTGGTAGTAGCCGGGGGTGATCATCGGCCCGCTGAGCTGGAGTTCGCCGATCTCGCCCGCGGGCAGCGGCCGGTGGTCGTCGTCGGCGACGCGCATCCGCAGGCCCTCGACGGGGGTACCGAGGTTGGCGAACTCCTGGCCCACGTCGGCGACCGGGAACGCGCGGTTGTAGATGCTGCCGGCGCAGGTCTCGGTCATGCCGAAGGCGGGCCAGAGCGCGGTTTCCCGCAGACCGTACGGGGCGTAATGGGCGAGAAATGCCTCGCCGGTCGCCACGACATTCGCCTCGCCACCGCTGACGATATGACGCAACGCGCTGAGATCGAGCCCTTCACCGCCCGCCGATATCTCCTCCGCGACAGCGCGCGCCGAGGAATTGAGAGGGCCGAGGAGGAAGTTCGGGGTAAAGGTCATCGTGACCTTGTGGCGGGAAATGATACGGAGAAACCGCAGCGGCTCCTCGAGAATGACCCCGGCTTCCGCGTGCACTTGTTCGGCACCCACGTACAACGGCAGCATATGCGCTTCCAGCAGCGCTGCCACATGGTCGTAGGAAATCCAGTTGAACGTGGTGTCGGTGGCGGTGAGCCGCTGCTTTCCAGCCTTTCCCGCCATGGCCGCCAGGATATTTCCATGGGTCAGCATGACCGCCTTGGAATTCCCGGTGGAACCGGAGGTCAGCACCAGCAGGGCGAGGTCCTCCGGGGCCGCGGAGTGCACGGCGGGCGGCTGCCCGCCCTCGGCGCCGGTGGGCTCCCCGGCCTTCCGCAGCTCCTCCATCACGGCCACCGCGAGTCCGGGCACATCGGGCAGGTCGGCGCGCATCGCCTCGGTGGTGACCAGCAGCGGGCCGTCCAGCAGCCGGTCGACATGGGCGAGCTGGGCGGCCCAGCGCGCCGGGTCACCGGGGACCGGCACCATCGGGCAGGGCACGAAGCCGCCCAGCAGACAGGCCCAGAAGGCCACCAGGAATTCCGGCTGGCGGTCCAGCAGCAGGGCCGCCTTGTCCCCCGGCCGCAATCCCCGGTCCCGGAGCGCGGAGAGGAGGCCGAGCGCCGATTCCAGAAGTTCCGGGTAGGACTGGCGAACGGATTCCTCCGCGGCCGGTCCGACCAGATACCGCACCCCCGAATGGGGATGGTCGCGGGCCGCCCGCAACAGTAACCGGGCGACCGAACGCGGCTCCGTGGTTTCCTCTGGCACCGAGCTTTTCAAAGATGGTGACGTCATTACCCCACGGCCCTCTTCCCTCCCGATTCCGAGGGCACGAAGGTAACAGTCTCGAACATTCGTCCTCCATGAGGCTCTACCAGGACTCTAGCGTGGCTCTAGCGTAAATTCCCCGGGTGGAGAGCTTTCTCGAAGAAGGGCGATTCAGCCGACCGGGAAATAGGCGCGAGACCCGGGAGGGACCGGGGTCCGGGCGGGGGCAGGTCGGAGCCGGGACCAGGCCGCGCCGGGGCCGGGGCGGAGCCAGGGCCAGGCCGCGCCGAGGCCGGGGTGGAGCCGAGACCAGGCCGGGGTGGGCTGCGCCGGGCCGGAGCGGAGCCGGGACCGGGCCAGGCCGGGCGAGGCCGGGCCGGAGCGGGACGGGGCTTGACTCGACACAACCGCGATATATCGTGTTCAGCAGGAAACACGATATGTTGCGTCCAGGCAGGCGCGTCGCGCGTCCAGCCAAGGGGAGGCCAGGGATGTCAGCCCGATCAGAGTGGTCGATCAGCGCGCCGCGGAAGCTCGCCCTCGACGGCCCGGTGTCCGCCCTCCACGTCCATATCGCGGGCGGCACGGTCAACGTGGTCGGCGCCGGCACCGGCCCCGCCCGCCTCGAGGTGTCACAGATCGACGGCCCGCCGCTGGAGGTCACCCACACCGGCGACACCCTGAGCCTCGGCTACCCCGACCTGCGCCGGAAGGGCTTCCGCGCATGGCTCGGCCAGTGGAACCGCACCGTCCACGTCACCCTCACCGTGCCCGCCGGGACCGACGCCACGATCAGCGTCATCGGGGCCTCCGCCGTGGTCTCCGGACTGGCCGGCCGGGCCGATCTGCACGGTGTGACCGGTGACTTCACCCTGCTCGGGCTGACCGGGCCGATCCGGGCCGACACCGTCTCCGGCCGGGTCGAGGCGCAGGCCGTCACCGGTGACCTGTGGTTCCACTCGGTCTCCGGCGACCTCACCGTGATCGAGGGCACGGGGTCCCGCATACGGGGCGAGTCGGTCAGCGGCGGCATGGTGCTCGACCTGGCCCCCTCGCCGACGTGCGCCGACATCGGCCTGACCACCGTCTCCGGCGAGATCGCCATCCGGCTGCCGCACCCCGCCGACGCCCAGGTCGAGGCCAATACGGCGAGCGGCTCCGTCACCAACGGCTTCGACGACCTGCGGGTCAGCGGCCCGAGGGGCGCCTGTGGCACCCCCGGCGGCAGCTGGGGCAGGAAGATCACCGGTCGGCTGGGGGCGGGCCATGGCAGCCTCAAGGCCACCACCGTCTCGGGCGCCATCGCGCTGCTGCGCCGTCCGCCGTCCGAGGACGACGCCCCGGACACCACCGACGGCACCCAGGGAAAGGTCCTCTGATGCCCCCCGTATTCGCCCACGGCCGACTGCGTCTGTATCTGCTCAAGCTGCTCGACGAGGCGCCGCGCCACGGCTATGAGGTCATCCGCTTGCTGGAAGAGCGGTTCCAGGGGCTGTACGCGCCCTCGGCCGGCACCGTCTATCCACGCCTGGCCAAACTGGAGGCCGAGGGTCTGGTCACCCACACCACCGAGGGCGGCCGCAAGGTCTACTCCATCACCGACGCCGGACGGGCCGAACTGGCCGGCCGCGGCGGTGAGCTGGCCGATCTGGAGCTGGAGATCCGCGAGTCGGTCGCCGAACTCGCCGCCGAGATCCGGGAGGACGTCCGGGGCTCCGCGAGCGACCTGCGGCAGGAGATGCGCGAGGCCGCCCAGCAGGCCCGTACCTCCGGCGGCGCCCGGGACGCGCACGCCCCCTGGGAGTGGCCGTGGCACGACAAGGAGACCTGGCGGCAGGCCAAGGAGGAAATGCGGCGCGCGAAGGAGGAGTGGAAGGAGCAGGCGCGCCGGGCGAAGGAGGAGAGCCGGCGGGCCCGGCAGGACGCACAGCGCGCCCGTCAGCAGGCCAAGGACGCGCAGGAGTTCGCCCACGAGGAGATCCAGCGGATCGCCCGGCGGGTCCAGGAGCAGACGCAGGAGCACATCCGGGCGGGCGACTGGCAGCGGGCGGTGCGCGAGGGGCTGGCCGAGGTGTCACGCGGGATGGGCCGGCTCTCCCGGCAGGGCACCTCGCGCTCGGACGGGGGCTGGGACGACGGGACGTCCGGGCCCGGGGCCGCGGCCGGGCCCGTGGACATGACCAAGCCGGAAAGCGGCCGCGGGGAGGACGGCGGTGGTGCGGCCGGGGTACGGGAGTCCGAGTGGCCCGGGGACTTCACCCCCTCGGCGGATCCCGCCCGCGATCTGGAACGGCTGCTCGACCGGTTCCGCGACGACATCCGCGACGCGGCCCGCGACCACGGGGTGACCGGCGCCCAGCTGACCGACGCCCGCCACCAGCTGGCGGCGGCCGCGGCACGGATCAGCGGGCTGCTGCGGGGCGGACGGGCGCAGGGGGCGTAAGCGCCCTGCGCCCTGTTGACTTCAAGCGCGGTTGAAGTTTCAGGATCGGGGCCGGAGGGGCGCCACGGGGGTGCCCCTCCACCCCCGATCCGCTTTCTCCGGATCCTTCGGACCGTCAGGTCCTTCTGATCCCTTCGACCGCGAGGTGACCGCCATGTCCGTCCTGACCATCCCCGGTCCGCTGCCCGACGCCGCCCGGCCCGATGTGGGTGCCGCACTGTTCAGCACCTGGAGCGTGGGCACACCGGAGCGGCAGCGGGCGGCGGTCGAGGCCATCGCCGCCACCTGGGACAGCCGCCCCTGGCCGGCCCCCGAACTGCTCTCCTACACCGTCTACGCGGGCACCGACGGCGATACGCTGATGCACCACTCGCAGTGGGCCGACGAGGCGGCGTACCACGTCTTCTTCCGGACCCGGCGCCAGGAGCGCAACGACGCCATCGACAGCGCCGTCCCGGACATCAAGCGCCTCGGCCTCTCCTCCTACCAGCGCTACCGGAGCTTCTCGGCGCCGGCCGCCCAGGCGGACGGCGCGGATCCCGGGCTGTTCGTGGTGGCCGAGACCGACTTCGACGACGCCGACCCGCGGCTCCGCCGGAACTGGGTCGACCTGGTCGTCGAGGCGCTGGAGAGCGAACCCGACCCGGGCCTGCTCTCCGCCGACTTCCACCTGATCGTGGACGGCGAGCGCCATCTGAGCACCGACCGCGCCCGGGTGCTCAGCTACGCGCGCTGGACCGGTGCGGAGGCGTACGAGGCGGCCATGGCGGCCGAGGCACCGCGGGCCGGATCGTCCGCCTGGGGCCGGGTGCGCGCCTTTCCCGGTCTGGTGGGTTCCGCGTCCCGCCGCTATCACTTCCGGCGGAGCTTCGTACCGGCGTCGAAGTCGGCGCCGGAATTCACGAATTCCCCGGCGGGCACGGCCGAGTAGATCGCCCGGCCCGTTCCGTCGCAAACCCCTGGCATATGCGCGGCGCCTTCCCGGCGGACGGGCCCCTCCGGCATCCTCGAATTCCCTCGCGCATCCCCGGCCCGGATGGTGACGGCGGATGTCGCGGCGAGATGTCACGGTGACATGTCACGGCGAGATGTTCGCGGTGACACCGCGAGATGTCCGCGGTGACATGTCGGGCGAGATGTCGGCACGCGCGATATCGGCGTCAGACCGTCAACACGACCTTGCCGAACAGATCGCCGCCCGCCATCTTCTCGAACCCCTCACGGGCCCGGTCCAGCGGCAGCACCGAGTCGATCACCGGCCGTACGCCGCGGGCGGCGCAGAAACTCAGCAGGTCCTCCAGCTCGTCCCGGTTGCCCATCGTCGAACCGACGACCTTGAGTTCCAGGAAGAAGATCCGGTTGAGTTCGGTGGCCTTCGGGTTGGGGCCGCTGGTCGCCCCCGAAATCACCAGCGTGCCGCCCGGCTTGAGGGACTTCACCGAATGCGACCAGGTGGCGGCGCCCACCGTCTCGATCACGGCGTCCACCCGGCGCGGCAGCCGCTGACCCGGTTCGTACGCGCCCTCGGCGCCCAGCTCGACGGCGCGGGCCCGCTTGGTCGCGTCCCGGCTGGTGGCCAGCACCCGCAGCCCGGCGGCGGCGCCCAGCACGATCGCGGCGGTGGCCACACCGCCGCCGGCGCCCTGGACCAGGACGCTGTCGCCCGGACGCACGCCCGCGTTGGTGAACAGCATCCGGTACGCGGTCAGCCAGGCCGTGGGCAGGCAGGCGGCCTCCTCGAAGGAGAGCTCCTTGGGCTTGGGCAGCACGTTCCAGCTGGGGACGGTCACCTTCTCGGCGAAGGTGCCCTGGTAGCGCTCGGTGAGGATGGACCGGGGCTCGTTCGGTCCGACACCGTGTCCGTTCTGGCCGATGACGGAGTGCAGGACGACCTCGTTGCCGTCCTCGTCGATCCCCGCCGCGTCACAGCCGAGGATCATCGGAAGCGACTCCTCGCCGAGGCCCACACCACGCAGCGACCACAGGTCGTGGTGGTTGAGCGAGGCGGCCTTGACGTTCACGGTCGTCCAGCCGGGCCGGGCCTCGGGCTCGGGGCGCTCCCCCAGTTCGAGGCCGTTCAGCGGCTGGTCATGGTCGAAACGTGCGGCGTAGGCAGCGAACATGATCCCGACCATAGGCCGTACGGGGACGCCGCGGAACCACGCCACGGTGTGACCCCGCTCGCCACCGGACACGGCACGGCCCGGACCCGACACGGACCGAGAACGACGGCCCGGACCCGACACGGGCCGAACCCAGCACGCAGGCCGAACCCAGCACCCCGTCCGGACACCACACCCGCACCGAACACCCGCACCGACCACACGCACCGAACACCCGCACCGACCACACGGACGGAACACCCGGACCGGACACGGCGCACGGGCCGCACCCTCCGGCGGAGGGTGCGGCCCGTGCGCGTGAACGCCGGTCGGCCGCGGGGCGTCAGCGGCGGGCGACGCCCTCCGCGCGGGCGGCCGCGGCGACGGCCGCGGTCACGGCCGGGGCGACGCGCTCGTCGAACGGCGAGGGGATGACCTTGTCCGCGCTCAGCTCGTCGGCGACCACCGCGGCCAGCGCCTCGGCCGCCGCGAGCTTCATGCCCTCGGTGATCCGGGAGGCCCGGACCTGGAGGGCACCCGCGAAGATGCCGGGGAAGGCGAGGACGTTGTTGATCTGGTTCGGGAAGTCGCTGCGACCGGTGGCGACCACGGACGCGTACTGGTGGGCGACGTCCGGGTGGATCTCCGGGTTGGGGTTGGCCATCGCGAAGATGAAGGCGCCCGGCGCCATCTTCGCCACCGCCTCCTGGCGGACCGTGCCGCCGCTGACCCCGATGAAGACGTCGGCGCCGTCCAGCGCGGCCTCCATGGAGCCGGTGAGCCCGGCCTTGTTGGTGAAGCCGGCCAGCTCCCGCTTGACGTCGGTGAGGTCCTCGCGGTCCTGCGAGACGACGCCCTTGCGGTCGCAGACGGCGACGTCGCCGATGCCCGCCTCGGTGAGGATCCGGGCGATGGCGACACCGGCGGCGCCCGCCCCGGAGATCACGGCGCGCAGCTGGCCCAGCGACCGGTCCGTGAGCTTGGCGGCGTTGCGCAGTGCGGCGAGGGTGACCACCGCCGTGCCGTGCTGGTCGTCATGGAAGATCGGGATGTCGACGCGCTCCTGGAGCTTGCGCTCGATCTCGAAGCAGCGGGGCGCGGAGATGTCCTCCAGATTGACGCCGCCGAACGAGGGCGCGAACCGGGCGACGGTCTCCACGATCTCGTCCACGTCCCGGCAGTCGAGCGCGATCGGCACCGCGTCCACACCGCCGAACTGCTTGAAGAGGATCGCCTTGCCCTCCATCACCGGGAGGGACGCCTCCGGGCCGATGTCGCCGAGCCCCAGCACCGCGCTGCCGTCCGTCACCACGGCGACGACCTGGGACTTCCAGGTGTAGTCGTGGACGAGTTCGGGCTGCTCCGCGATGGCGCTGCAGACCTTGGCCACGCCCGGCGTGTACGCGAGGGACAGGTCGTCCCGGTCGCGCACGGGCACGGTCGCCTGGACGGCCATCTTGCCGCCGCGGTGCAGGGCGAAAGCCGGATCGAAGGGCTCGCCGTCGGTCACGCCTTCGGCCCCTTCGCCGCTGCCGCTTGTGCTGTCGCTGCGAGGATTCGCCATCTCCGCTGCCACTTTTTGACCCCTTTGTCGTTTTTCTGTCGAGGGTATCCGCCCCAGGTTCGGAGCGGGCGGGCACCGCGTCGGTCCCCATGACAGCGGATGACCACCGCATGGGTGTGAATACGGACGCCGGGCGCGTCGCACACACGCCCTGAGCCCCGGGTGAGGGGTGTAACCGTCTGTTCTACCTGAAGCGCGCGCCGGGGGACGACCGAGTTCTGGTGCGATGACGCCGGAAAAGCTGGCATAACGCCTGAAAGCGGGCGAAGCGCTCCGGAAAGTCCATGCCATCGTCACGCATTGTTCTCCGCGTGACCATGAGCCCGCCTCGCGCCTCCGGCCGCCACTGTCCGGCCGGTAACCGCTGTCCGGTTGTGCACCACGGGGATCGCCCGTTACCCGATTTTGACATGGTCGGTGACCCGGATGAGTCCACCCGATGGCAAGATGCCCCAATCACACGAGATCGCGACACCCACAACTGTGTTCCCGCCATCTCGGACGCCCCCTCACCCTGCCGGAGGAACGAGCATGACCGCCAGCTTCACGCGCCGTGGGGCCACCACGAAGTCCCGGATGGCCCCCGTCGGCGCGATAGCGGTGGCAGGCGCCTTGCTGCTGACGGGCTGCGGCGACCAGACCGACAAGGCCACGGGCGGGTCCACCACCAACACGGCCCCGCTGTTCCGTCAGCTCCCCAAGGAGATCCAGAGCGCCGGCGTGATCAAGGTGGGCTCGGACATCAACTACCCGCCGGTCGAGTTCAAGAAGAACGGCAAGGTCATGGGCATCGACCCGGACCTGGCCGACGCGCTCGGCAAGGTGCTCGGGGTGAAGTTCGAGTTCAACAACGGCACCTTCGACACCCTGCTCTCGGGCCTGCGCTCCAAGCGCTACGACATCGCCATGTCGGCCATGACCGACAACAAGGGCCGCCAGGAGGGCGTCGATCCGGAAACCGGCAAGAAGGCCGGTGAGGGCGTCGACTTCGTCGACTACTTCACCGCGGGCGTCTCCATCTACACCAAGAAGGGCGACACCAAGGGCATCAAGACGTGGGACGACCTGTGCGGCAAGAAGATCGTCGTGCAGCGCGGCACCGTCTCCCACGACCTCGCCAAGACCGAGTCCAAGAAGTGCGTGAAGCACAAGAAGGGCAAGATCTCGGTCGAGGCGTTCGGCAATGACACCGAGGCCCAGACCCGGCTGCGCGGCGGCGGCGCCGTCGCCGGCTCCAGCGACTTCCCGGTGGCCGCGTACGCGGTGAAGACCTCGGGCGGCGGCAAGGACTTCCAGCTCGTGGGCGAGCAGGTGGAGGCGGCCCCGTACGGGATCGCCGTCGCCAAGAAGAACACCCAGCTGCGGGACGCCCTCAAGCAGGCACTCGCCCTGATCATCGCGAACGGCGAATACGACAAGGTCATCGCGAAGTGGGGGGTCCAGGACGGCGCGGTCACCAAGGCCGTCATCAACGGCGGCAAGTGATCCGGCCCTCCCCCGTCCGCGCACGCGCTGAAAGGCACCATCCGTGACACTGAAGATCGAAAAGGCGGGTCCGGTCGACGCCCCGCCGCCGGCCCCGGACAAGATCAAGGCCATCCCGGTGCGGCACTACGGCCGCTGGGTCACCGCGGTCATCACCATCGCGCTGCTCGCCCTGCTCGTCTCCGCCTTCGCCCGCGGCGACGTCAACTGGGGTGCCATTCCGGACTACTTCTTCGACGACGAGATCCTCAAGGGCGTCCGCAACACCGTCTGGATCACCATCCTCTCGATGGTGGTCGGGGTGGTCCTCGGCATCGTCCTCGCGGTGATGCGGCTGTCGAAGAACCCGGTGACCTCCTCCATCGCCTGGGGCTACATCTGGTTCTTCCGCGGCACCCCGGTCTATGTGCAGCTGCTGGTCTGGTTCAACCTCGGCCTGGTGTTCGACTACATCGACATCATGCCGATCTACAAGGACGAGTGGTCGGACTTCATGACCCCGTTCCTGGCCGCCCTGCTGGGCCTGGGGCTGAACGAGGCCGCGTACATGGCCGAGATCTGCCGGGCCGGCATCCAGTCCGTCGACGAGGGCCAGACCGAGGCCGCCCACGCGCTGGGCATGAGCCACGCCAAGACGCTGCGCCGGGTCGTGCTGCCGCAGGCGATGCGGGTCATCGTGCCGCCCACCGGCAACGAGTTCATCAACATGCTCAAGACCACCTCGCTGGTGATCGCGGTGCAGTACTGGGACCTGCTGCAGGCCACCTCCGAGGTCGGCCAGAACTCCGGCGCCACCGCGGAGATGCTCTTCCTCGCCGCCGCCTGGTACCTGATCCTCACCTCCGTGCTGAGCGTGGGCCAGTTCTATCTGGAGCGGTACTACGCGCGTGGCTCCAGCCGGAACCTGCCCGCCACCCCGTTCCAGCGCGTCCGCGCCAATCTGCTCTCGTTCTCCAACCGTCAGGGAGGTGCCGGCGCATGACCGCCATGGTGAAGGCCGAGGGCGTGCACAAGTCCTTCGGCGCGGTGCAGGTCCTCAAGGGCATCGACCTCGAGGTCGCCCCGCGCGAGGTGTTCTGTCTGATCGGCCCGTCCGGCTCCGGGAAGTCCACCTTCCTGCGCTGTATCAACCACCTGGAGAAGATCAACTCCGGGCGGCTGTACGTGGACGGCGACCTGGTCGGCTACCGCCAGAAGGGGGACAAGCTCTACGAGCTCAAGGACCGCGAGGTCGCCGCGAAGCGGCGCGACATCGGCATGGTCTTCCAGCGCTTCAACCTCTTCCCGCACATGACCGCGCTGGAGAACGTGATCGAGGCGCCGGTCCAGGTCAAGGGCGAGACCAAGGCGGTCGCCCGGGAACGCGCGAGGAAGCTGCTGGACCGGGTGGGCCTCGCCGACAAGGCGGGCAACTACCCCTCCCAGCTCTCCGGCGGCCAGCAGCAGCGGGTCGCGATCGCGCGGGCGCTGGCGATGGAGCCGAAGCTGATGCTCTTCGACGAGCCCACCTCGGCGCTCGACCCGGAGCTGGTCGGCGATGTGCTCGATGTGATGCGCGGGCTCGCGGAGGACGGCATGACGATGATCGTCGTGACGCATGAGATGGGCTTCGCCCGCGAGGTCGGGGACTCGGTCGTCTTCATGGACGACGGGGTGGTCGTGGAGTCCGGACACCCCCGGGAGGTGCTGACCAATCCGCAGCACGAGCGGACGAAGTCGTTCCTCTCCAAGGTGCTGTAGTCAAGGTGCCGTAGCCGCCGCGGACGCCGTCACGGCTGCGAGGGCGGTACGGGCACGTACCCGTACCGCCCTGGCGCCACTCCGCTGCCGGCCAGGAGGCCCCTGACGGCCGGACGGCCACGGCGGGGCAGGGGGCACGGACGGTCGGACGGCCACGTCGGGGACACGGCCGATCGGACGGCCGCTACCGGGCAGGAGGCCACGACCGGGCAGGAGTCCGCGACCGGTGGGACGGCCGCTACCGGGCGGTGAGGTCCACTGGTGGGACGGCCACTACCCGGCGGTGAGGGCCACTGCCGGGCGGACGGTCACCACCGACCAGGAGGCCGGGACCGGTCGGGCGGCCGGTGCCGACCAGAAGGCCACCACCGGCCAGGAGGGCGGTGACCAGGAGGCCACCACCGACCACGAGGCCACCACCAACCAGGAGGGCGGTACCAACCAGGAGGGCGGTACCGGCCGGGAGGCCACTACCGACCAAGCGGTCACTTCAGCCCGAGCACCATCGCGTCCGAGGGCGAGCACCACACGGCCCGCGCCTCCCCGAAGCCCGCCGCGCGGAGCGTCTCCACGTGCCAGGCGACGGACTGCGTCTCACCGTCCGCGTGGTCGCCGTTGGCCGGATTGCCGAAGATCGCGAACCGCTCGGCGACCGGCCCCGCCAGCGCCTCGTCCCGGGCGGCGGTCTGCCACCAGTCCGCCCAGTCCTGGGCGCCCTCGGCCTTGGCCCGCGCCTGCCGCGCCTTCTGGTAGGCGTGATCGGCGGCGTTGAGCCGGGGGGTGGCCGGATCGGGCATGTGGTCGGCGTTGAGGAACACGCCGCCCTCCCGCACGACACCGGCCACCTGCCCGTACAGCACCCGCAGCTCGTCGGAGCGCAGCCAGTGCAGCGCCGTGGCGGTGAGCACCGCGTCGTACGCGCGGTGCGGCAGCCGCTCGGTCCACCCGGGGTCGCGCAGATCGGCGGTGACGAACTCGGCGCGCGGCTCGGCCGCGAAGTGGCCGCGGGCGATCGTCAGCAGGGCGGGGTCGAGGTCGACGCCGGTCGTGGTGGCGCCCGGGAACCGGCGCAGCGCCCGGTCCGAGATACTGCCCGTGCCACATGCGAGATCGAGGATCCGCGGCTCCGGTCCGACGACGGCCTCGACCGCGTCGAGCATCACCCGGAACCGCTCCTCACGATCGGGGAGGTACCACTCCTGCTGCCGGTCCCAGCTCCGCTGCCAGGCCTGCCAGTCCGTCACGGCGGCGGTGTCCGTCATCGTGCCCCTCCATGCCCTGCGTCGTCGTTCGTCCGGCGGAAGCCGCCCGTAATACCCTCGTAGGCAGACCGCCTATTACCGACTCTAGACCGCCCGTCGTAAGGACCACAAGTGGAACTGGCTTATTACTCGGATCTCGCCGTGCGCCTGGTCAACAGCGAGGAGCCCGGCCGCGGCACGGACACCCTGACCTCGGTGGATGCCGTACGCGCGCTCTTCGGGGAGAGCCAGCAGGCGGCCCGGCGCGCGACGGACGCCGATGTCACCCGGCTGAGGTCGGTACGGGCCCGGCTGCGCGCCGTCTTCGAGGCGGCGGCGGGCGGCGATGAGGTGCTGGCGGTGGACCTGCTGAACGCGCTGCTCATCGAGTTCCCGGTGAGCCCGCAGATCTCCGGCCACGAGACCCGGGACGACGACGGCCGCCCCAAGTGGCACATGCACATCGCGGACTACGCCGCCAACGCGGGCGCCGGGTACGCCGCCACCGCCTCCATGGGGCTGGCCTTCCACCTCACCGAACTGGGCGCCGACCGGCTGGGCATCTGCGAGGCGTCACCCTGTCGCAACGCTTATCTCGACACATCGACAAATCGATCCCGGCGCTACTGCTCCGACCGCTGTGCCACCCGCGCCAACGTGGCCGCCTACCGCGCCCGCAAACGCCTGGACGCCGAGCGGTCGGCCGACGCCGAGCGCAGCCGGCGCCAGGACCGCGAGCGCACGGGCCGTACGGCGGACACCGCCCAGGAGACCAGCCCGGCCACCGACCGCTGACCGCCGCGCCCCGCGCCCGGCCGCGGCCGCAGCCGCACCCAGGCCCGCGCGACCACCAGCTCGTCCGGCACGACGCCGAACTCCCGGCTGTCGTTCTCCACGTACGGGTTGTCGCCCCTGACCCACCAGCCGCCCTCGCGCCGCTCGACGGCGCGCTTGACGATCAGCAGGTCCTGCCGGAACGGATGGCGCAGCACCACCACGTCGCCCGGCCGCACGGGCGCCCCGTAGCGCACCACCAGCTGGTCGCCGGGGTACAGCGTCGGCTGCATCGAGGGGTTGTACACCTCCGCCAGCCCGATCCGCAGCAGCCCGCGCTGGTCGCGGTCACGCTCCTGCCCGCGATCGCCCAGCTGCTCCCGCATCACGGCACCTCCGGTCCTCAACCGCACCCACCAGGATCCCAGGCGTCCCAGCCTGGCACTGGACTTTTGACCTAAGCCCCCCGGGGCACCCGAGAAAAGGCTTCCCCCACGGAGTAATCTCGCACCTGAGAAGACGATCACGAATGGAAGGACAGCTCTATGCTCTCCCGCCTGTTCGCGCCGAAGGTCAAGGTCAGCGCGCACTGCGACCTGCCCTGCGGTGTGTACGACCCGGCCCAGGCCCGTATCGAAGCCGAGTCCGTGAAGGCCATCCAGGAGAAGTACCAGGCCAACGAGGACCCGCACTTCCGCGCCCGTGCCACCACCATCAAGGAGGAGCGCGCGGAGCTCGCCAAGCACCACGTCTCGGTGCTGTGGAGCGACTACTTCAAGCCCCCGCACTTCGAGAAGTACCCGGAGCTGCACCAGCTGGTCAACGACACCCTCAAGGCCCTGAGCACGGCCAAGGGCTCGACCGACCCGGCCACGGGGCAGAAGGCACTGGACTACATCGCCCAGATCGACAAGATCTTCTGGGAGACCAAGAAGGCTTGATCTTCGATCACGCCTTTTGACCTGCGATTTCCTTGATCGCTTGGTCTTCCGGTCCGCACCCGGTCCGCAGGCCGCCGAGCACGGCGTCCATGGCGGACCGGGTGCGGTCTTCTTCGCCCGGCCACAGGTGCTCCGCGGTATGACGACGGCGGACGCGTGCCCGAGGACGAGCCGGCCCTGCCTGACGCTCGCGCCTCCGGAGACGATGCCTCGTCCACCTCCGCTACGCCGCAGCCTCCTGCCACTGCCACCAGTGGCCATGAGGCCCGAGGAGCGCGGTCGACACCGCGATCCCGATCGGTGCCCCCCGCCACGCCTCACGACGAGAGCATCGACGCTCTTGGCTCCGGTTCGCGTCAGGCCGCTTCGGTTTCGCTCGAAGTGGCCGACGCAGCAGTCCGCACAGCGAGCAGCCGCCTGGCCCACGCTCGTGCCTCGGCCAGGTGCTCAGCCTGGAGCCCGGCGCGGGGGTCAGACTGGATCAGGAGGGTCGCCGCGCCGCGGATAGTGCGCTCTGCGGCCCAGTCGTGGTCAAGGCTGGTGAAGTCGTCGTCGATCCACACGGCGGGGGCATCGCCCAGCCAGGTGTGGACAGGATCCCGCTTCCACAAGTAACCATTGGGGTGGCTGGTGGTGATCCGGGGGCGCGGGAGGTCGACGTACGGCCAGGTGGGAAGGTCGAGGAGCGGCCCGATCAGGGCGGCGGCGTCCTGCCGCCAGCTGGTGCACCAGACGGGGGTGACCAGACCCGCACGGATCACGTCCATGAGCAGGCGGCCGTGGGCGGGGTTGAGCCAGATGGTGACTGGGTTGTCGGCGCTGCGACCGGTGGGGACGATGTCGTAGCGGACGTGGGTGGCCGGGGTCGAGCCGTCCGCGCCGGGGAAGGGGATGAGGACGCCGTCGATGTCGAGAAGCAGATAGGGCGGGCGCATTGGTTCCTCCAGGGGAAGCCAGGGCGAATGACTGTCAGAGCCTGCGAGCGCGGATCAGCAGGGCGGTGGGCCAGTGGCCCATGCGGGGGCCGTTGAACTCCTGGGCCGAAGTGAGCCAGAAGCCCGCCCGGCTGAGGTGCCTCTCCCAACGGTCGGTATCGAACTCCCATCGGGCGATGGGGAGCCGAGTGCGGTCGGGCAAGGTGACGAAGTCGCGGCGGGGCCGGTCGTCGCCGGAGGGGCTTCGACCGCCGCGCTGCGGGTGGGGGACAGAGAAGGCCAGCACGCGCCCGGGCGTGAGGCGTTGGGCGATGGCCGGGAGCAGGAGCTCGGGAGCGACGAGACCGATGGCTCCGAAGACGGAGTAGATCGCGTCGAACTGCTCGTCAGAGGCGTGCAGGCAGTGCAGGGCGTGGCCAGCAACGAAGGTGAGGTTGTTCAGCCGTCCGTAGTGGGAGCGGGCGCGGCGGACCTGGAGGCCGACCAGGTCGACGCCGGTGACGTGGGCCCCGTGGCGGGTGGCGAGGTGGGCGGCGTTGTGGCCGGGGCCGCAGCCGAGTTCCAGGAGTCGCTTGCCGCGCAGGTCGGGGCCGAGGACGTCGGCGCCGGGCCCTTGGCCGGGTCTGGTCGTCCATTCCATCCGGGCGGGTACCGCCAGAGGTTCGGCGAGTCCGGCGGCAGTGCGCTGGACGGCGTGGGCGTGCCATGGGGATGCCTGGGCGAGCACGTCAGATCTCCAGGAGGTGGAGGATGTCGGTGAGGTGGCGGCGGACGGCCTTGATGTAGGCGGGGTCCGTGGCCGGGTCGTTGATCCAGCGGACGGACTGCTCCATGAACCACTCGACGGCCCACATGCGGTGCCAGCCCAGGGCCCAGTGTTCGGCGGTGAGCCCGCCGCGCGGGGCGAGGGCGTCGGGGGTGCCGTCGGCGGTGACGTACTGCTCAAGGAAGACGCGGAGGCGGATGGGGTGCGGGGGCTCGATGGTGCCGTGCCAGCTGGCGAGGTCGAGCAGGCCGGGGCCGGTGAAGGCGCGGGCGAAGTCGAGCAGCCGCCAGCCGCGCTCGCCGATGTGGAGGCTGGTGGGGTGGAACTCGGAGTGCACCCAGCCGAACGGTTCCGTTGTTGCTCCGGCCGAGCGGGCCTCGGCGGCCTTGGCGATCTGGTCGAGCGCGTCCTCGACGTCGTCGGCGTCCTGCCACCGGTCGGCCTTGCGTAGCCGTTCGAGGTGCTCCAGCGCCCGGGACGGGAGCGTGCGCAGCCGCTCCTGGTCGAGGACGGGCAAGGGTGGAGCCGTACGGGTGCCGTGCAGGATTACGGCCGCGGCGACGCCGTCGAGGTCGTCGGCCTCGCGGACGGACGGTCCGAGGTCTTCCATGAGCATGCCGAGCCATCCGTCCAGGACGGCGGAGGCGTGGACCTGGGGGACGGGAACGCCGAGGGTGTGGGCCAGGCGGAGGGCCTGGTCCTCGTTGTCGAAGGGCTTCTTGGCGTACTTGAAGACGGCGGTGGAGCCGCCGGGAAAGGTCACGCGCTCGACGCCGGACATGGACCACGCGCGTACCTCATCTCGTACGGCGGTGGTCTGGCCGGTCGCGGTGAGCAGGTTGTCGAGAAGTTCGGCGCTGGGGTTCGTGGTCACGTGGGGGCTCCGGAGAGATGGTGGCGTCCGGGGCGGGCGAGAGATGCTGGCCCGCCCCGGAGCCTGATCGGTGGGGTTACGCGGCGGGGTTCACGCGGTGGGCGTAGACCTGCTCGATCCAGCCCGCCTTGAACGCGGCGAGGTCGTCGCGGAAGTTCGCCATCGAGGCACCGTAGGGCGCGACCACGCCGCCGGACTGGTCCGGCACGGACTGGCAGCCGTGCACGAGCCGGCCGCCGAGCGCGGCGTGGGCCTTGATGGACTCGATCCGGCGGTGCTCGTTGAACCAGCCGCCGTGGTAGACCTCGTCGAGCATCCCGCCCGTCTCGTCGTCCAGGTCGAAGACGACGGAGGTGGCGGCGGGGAAGAACCAGCACGGGCCGACGTTGGAGATGTGCCCGTCCAGCTCGACCTTGTTGAGCGCCATGAGCGTGGCCGCCTCGCGGAGCATCCGCAGGTGCTCGGCGGTGATCTGCGGCAGGCCGAGGCCGGCCAGGTGCTCCTCGCGGAAGAGGTGGGCGTACACCTCGTACGCGGTGGCCATGACGCGGGCCGCGTCGGAGGTGGACTCACCGTGGTACTTGATGAAGTCGAGCGCGAGCTGCTCGACCGCGCTCTCGGCCGTCTCGTCTGCGTCCAGGAGCTGGGCCTTGACCAGCTCCCAGTCGGCGACGAGCCAGGTGTTGGACTCGAAGCGGAAGAAGTACTCGGCCGGGTCGATCGTGATGCGCCGGCCGTCGACCTGGATGCCGGGCAGGCGGTTCCAGCGCGGGTCGAACGCCTCGGGCAACTCGACCGTGATGGCCGCGGTGTCGATGGTGGTCACCGTGTCTCCGTCTCTGTTCGGCCGGGTCCGGGCACAGGAATGCCCGAGCCCGTTGTGGGCGTACGGAACTCGGGGTGCCACCCGGACCATGGGGGAGCCTGGATCACGGTCGCGCTGTTCCGGGCGGCTACTGATAAGTGAACCCTCGATCACGCTCAGTGGGTACGGTGGGAGGCAGTTGAAGCGGTATACGCGGTTTACAGCCCCGGAGCGGAGGCGATCGTGGCAGTGCAGGGAGATCACAACACCCGTCTGCGTGACGTCATCGACGCGATCAACTGCACCTACGAGGCCCTCGCCCGAGACGTGCGGCGTATCGCCGCCGAGAACGGCGAGATCCTCCAGACCAACAAGTCGGCCATCTCGCACTGGGTGAACGGCACCCGTGCCCCGTCGGGCCGGGTAGGTCAGTACCTGGCCGAGGCGCTGTCCCGCCGAGCGGAACGGGTGATCACCCAGACCGAGATCGGCCTCCACGTCGGTGATGCCGATGCACCGGCGGAATCCGACCCCGTCCTCGCCGTCACCGACCTGGGCCGTGCCGACGTCGAACGCCACCGCTTCCTCGCCATCGCGGCCTTCACCACCGCCGGCGTCGCCATGCCGCTCGGTTACGACCACGAACCCACCGCCCGCATGCTCCGCGCCCGCACCGGCACATCCCTGGTCGGCGTAGAGGACGTGGACGTCGTACGCCAGATCACCGCGGCCTTCAGCGCAGCCGACGAGCGCCTCGGCGGCGGGCACGGCCTGACCACCGTCACCGCGTACCTCGCCGACACAGCCGCCCCCATGCTGCGCGGACGTTTCCCCAGCGAAGCCTTACGCCGGGCCGCCTTCGGCGCCGTCGCCGAACTCGCCTACCTCGCAGGGTGGAAGCACCACGACCTCGGCCAGGAAGGCGCCGCCCAGCGCTACTACCAGGTCGGCTACCAGCTCGCCTGCGAAGCCGACCCCCACGGCCACGCCGCCTGGATGATGCGCGCCCTCGCCCACCAGGCCCTGAGCCTCAGGCAGCCCCGCCACTGCGTCGACCTCGTCGAAGGCGCCCTGCGACGCGGCCTCGGCCGCACGCGCCCTGCTCGCCGCCGAGGACGCCCTCCTACGGTACGACGGTCCCCAGCCCAGCTACTCCCGCGTCAGCGGCCCCGCCGTCGGCACCGTAGCCAGCCACACCGCCCGCACCCTGACCGACCTCGCCGACCACATCGGCACCGAACAGCAGCACCGCGACGCCCTCACCCGCTGGGACCCCGCGAAGTACAAGCGCGTCCATGCCCTCACCCACGCCGACCTCGGCGACAGCCTCGCCGCCCAGGCCCGCGCTGACGAAGCCGTCGCCGCCTGGACCCGGGCCCTGGTCCTCATGGAGGGCATGACCTCCGACCGGACCCGAAAGGCGATCACCTCGATCCGCTCCACGCTCGCGGTCTACCAGCGCCGCCGCGTTCCCGGTGCCGCCGATCTCGCCCGTCGCGCCCGCGAAGCCCTCGCCTAACATGCCCAACAACCCGCCCGACGAAGGGAACACCGTGGCCCAGCCGACCGACGACCGCTCCCAAGCCCTCAAGCCGGCGCTCGAATCGATGACCCTGCTGGTCGCGGCCGTCATCGTCCACGACAAGGCCACCAACCGCGTAGTCCTCCTCCAGCGCAGCGAGAACGCGAAGTTCGCCCAGGGAATGTGGGACCTCCCCGTCGGCAAGAGCGAGCCGGGCGAGCCCATCACCGAAACCGCGGTCCGCGAGCTCTACGAAGAGACCGGCCTCACCGTGAAGCCCGAGTCCCTCAAGGTCGCCCACATCATCCACGGCGCCTGGGGCGTGGAAGCCCCCAACGGCTTCCTCACGGTCGTATTCGCTGCCCACGAATGGACCGGCGAACCCGAAAACCGCGAACCCCGCAAACACTCCCAGGTCCGCTGGGTCGACGCCACCGCCATCCCCGAAAACTTCGTAGTCACCACCTCAAACGCCCTCCACCATTATCTAGGGGGAGGCTCAGAGGTCTCCCTTGACGGCTGGCAATAGCGGTACCAACCGCCCCCGACTATTGCCAGGGCGACCGTTCGCAATAGGCGGTCGCCCGCCACGGTGGTTCGCGCGTCGTCAAAGTCAAGCCCGTCGCCTCCGCGCCCAGCGATCCGGAAGTCTCACGAGGGGTCTGACGGGTCCCTGAGGCATCATCATCTGCTGTGCGGCGCCAGCCCCTTATTTCCGGCGACGACCAAGGAGTCGACAAGCATCTGCCACTCGCCCAATTCACCGAGTTCCTCGGCCGTCCTACGAATTTCCTTGAGCCAGCTGTTCGAGAGCCACGACTGCTTGACCGTGACACGGCCGTCTTGAATGCAGAGGCCGGAAACCCAGTACACGCCACGGGTAGCCTGGACTTCCTCCGGGAGCTTCCGCAGGATTCCGATGAGCGCGTCAACGGACTTGGCCGTCCCACGAGCGGCCGGCAGCCAATCGTCGATCAACTCAACGAGGTCCTCAGCGCGGACCCAGTCGACAGGTTCACCGACGACCTCGTTGTACAGGCCCTGCGTCCATGGAAGAGGGTCCGGCAGCAAGGAAGCGGCAGCCCAGTCACCCCAATGATGGTCACGGTAGGGGCTCGAGCCGTCGCTGAGGTAGCCAATGGCATGGCGCAACAACAACGGCCAGACACCTCGGGCAGCTTCAGCCAAGCGTCCGTTCTCTGCACCTACTGCGGCAAGACCATGGAGAAAATTCGCCATTGGCCCTGCATCTTGGCGCAGGACATCGAGGTGCTCGAGCACTGGTCCGGCGTCACCGTTCTTCGCGAAGCCTTCGAGCAGGGCCCGTGCGGCAACGAGGGTGTGCATCCCTCGGTCGTCCGCGGTCCAACCTTCCTTCTCCTGGGCAACCATGGCGCATCGCTCGACGTCGAGAAACGCGGCGAGGAGCGCGGCTGCGTCGTCGGTGCAACAGTGGTCCGTCGACGCCGCCGCCCCGAGTCCGCGAATGGCTGCGTCCAGAACCGCGATGTCAATGGAGTCACCAGATAGTTCCTGGAGGCGTTCGGCGACGTCGCCAGCAATCTGGACATGCAGCCGTCGCTGTCCTTCCTGATCCCACGGACCGATCTCTGCGCCACGGGCGGTCTCAAGCAACCAGTTCAACACAGTCCGGTGGATGCAAGGATCGAAGTGGCATGGAGACCTCCAGACGACATCGCTTCCACGCGCCAGGTACAGCCGAGTCTCCAAGGACGCCTTGCCTGCCATCGCAAGACCAGCCTGGGCAACATCGTCGGTCGAGACATCGGCCCCTTCCAGCGGTGCGGCCAGTGCGGGTGTGAGGAACGCTGGCAGGGCTTGAGCCACAGCTCGATCGGCACTGAGGTCGAAGTACTGGTCCTCGTGGCTCTGATCCTGAGCGTCCTGGAACGACGATGCGATGCCGATGACGAGCTCAGTTGCGAACTGCTCTTCGCAGCCCAGCGCCTCCAAATCGCCAGCACAGGCTCGTTCGACGGCTGCTCGGACGACGTGAGCAACAACGTCTACAGGCCGGTTCGGCATCAGGTCTTCATCGGCTTCGACTAGGGCACGTCCTGCCGCTAGGTCCGCAGCGATCTCCTCCGACGAGGGCAGCCAGTACTCGGTGTCACGCTTGGCCGACCCCCAGTACCGATTCTGGAGGCGCAGGCTGGTCTGCACTACCTCCTGATGAGCCTCATGCGCTTCTTGCGCGGCTTGCAACTCAGACGGTGGTTCGACCTCGATATAGACCTCATCCCCATGCCGCCTAACTCGATATTGATCCGGATTAAGGCTGGCGGCCCAGTTCTTCGTATACTCCTGGCTAATGCCCAGCCGGTCGCCGTTTTCGACAAGCTTGTCAGCGACCTTCTTCAAAGTCTGGGCACGCTCCTTCCCGCCGTGCATCATCAGCCACATGGCCACCTCGCGCGGGGTCCACTGGCGACGCTCAAGGTTTGCGAGCCCTTCGGTTGCTGCCCGCCGCCCTACGTACTCGCTCGTCCTGCGTCTGAACTCCAACCGCCATACGACAGGTTCGGCGAGAAAACGGTCGAGCTCGTTGCCAACTTCCTCAATGTGGCGCACTAGCAGACCGAATAGCATCCCCGGCATCGCCAGGTTCTCGCAGCCGTTCAAGAGAGCCTCGACAACCACCCCCGGTGGCGCACCCTGGCTCAACCATGTGTCGGCAAGACGCTCCACCGCCTGTAGCGCGCTCATGGCCGAGTATGGGCCAACTGAGGTCCCCCGATACCAGCTCCACACATGACTGTCGCCGATGTACAGGCGGGCGGTGCCGTCAAGATTCAGGACCGCACCGCGGTCTTCACCTTCTCCGCTCTCTGTATCGCCATCAACACTCTCGTTCCGGGCGTGGACGGGCCCAGCAAACGCGTCAGGCGAACTAAGCCGCGACAGCGTCGCTGCGCGCGCCTGCGCACCGCTGTTCAGAATGTCGTTCAGCACCCGCACCGATGTCGGCAACGGCGCTGTCTGGACCAGCTGCCAGAATCCACCGAAGTAGTACTGGAAGAACGGTGGTCCGAAACCTGTCCACCGACCCTGATGCCCCCGGACACCTTCATCTCGGTGCCAGCTCGGCTCGTCGTCGATGTAGTAGGCCGTCATCAACGCCGCCAGTAGCTCTGGGTCCTTCTGCGCCAAGGCTCGGGCGCTCAGCGGCGAGTCCACGGCCGGAGCCAGGAACGCTGGCGCGTCGTCCGCGATAGCCCGAAGGCACGCTTCGACGGCATCATCGATGTCCGGACCGAGCAGGGCCAACGTTTCGACGAACTCTTCCTTCGTCAGGTGGTAATCCAGCTCGCGTCGGCGTCGCCGACGCTGCGGCATCCACCCAGACGGTGTCTCCCCGCCGTTTCTGCGTAGAGGGAACGACTTCCAGTAGGCAAGGAGACGGTCCCGAAGCCTGATTCGTAGTTCGTTGCCAGCCGGAGCGTCCGCTATGGACAGGGCTTGCAGCCAGTCCGCGAGCAGTTCGAACGACTCCTTCGACACGTCCCACGGCTCTTTTTCATCGAGGAGGAGCTGCACAACGGGGTTTGTGACTAGACGGTCGACCAACCCGTTGACCTTATGTCGCTGCTGAACAACTCGAACTGCGTCGCCGAGCACCAGGCCGACCGACTGGTCCGAGCACGCTGACTTCAGGCATTCGTACCCGAATCGTGTCTCCAGTACCGCCTCCACCGGAACGTCAGTCCAGCGGGGTCCGCGTGCTGCCGCGAATGCCTCGAATTGCGAGCTCAGTTCGATGAACTTCCGGACAGGCCGAGCGTCAGGTGCTTTCAGTAGTCCCTCGCACGCAAGAGTGGCGGCCGACAGCGCCCACCGAGGTGCTCCCGCTGACTGCAGCAACTCGGTGGGGCTCTGACCACGGACGAGAAGAATGGCGGTCGCGTACCGCCGGACTTCGTCATGTGCAAATTCCGGCTGAGTCCGATACCGGCTCGGTGGTGCGAGCAAATGATCCCGACGCAGCGCGTCGACCGCTGCAGCATCGACGCCTGCGCCTGGTCGACGGTCCTCGGGCAGCTTCATGGTCTCTGCGGCTACTGCGAGCAATGTCTGTTCGCGTGCCTCCGCCGAGCCGACACCGGGCCGCCCATCGCCGCGAGCAATCCGGCTCCACACCAGATCAAGGCATTCCCACTCACCCAGTGAGCTCTCCGGCTCTGCCCCGGTCCGAGCCAGAAGGTCCAGTACAACGGGCCTTCTCAGCAGCGAGTTCGCGGGCAGGTCTCGCAGGACCGTACGCAAAAGCGGGAAGTGGTCTGAGACAACGGAGATGTCCTCATCGCCCAACGGCCGCATCTCGAAAGATGAAATGGACTTCGCGAACCCCAGCTCCACTTGTTCCCGCACGAAACCCAGTGCCACGTCAGATGTCACCACAACGAGTCCAACACCCGCCGCAGCCGCTGCCAGCACCAGGTCACTCAACAGGCCGGCAGACCGCTCCAGAGCAGCATCAGCCGCGTCGATGACCAGGACCCGAGACGGTGCCGATATCTCCGCGAGCACATCCTCCAGCGACATCCCGAGCGCAGCCCGCAGTTCCAAGCTCGACTGCGGCAGGCCGCGGAAGTTCACCACCACGCCCTGGAATCCGGTGGGGTCTTCGGCTTCCAACTCTGCGACAGCCGACAGCGTCAGCGCACTCTTACCGATGCCCGACTCGCCGGATACCAACAGAGCCGAAACACGAGTACCTGCATCGCTCAAGGCCCCAGCAAGTTGCTCGCGGCGGTCGGCGAACGAGATCTCGACCGGCCCGCCAGATGCCTCATCACCGATCGTGGTCCGCACGCGGGCAACAGCCAGCTTGCGTTGTTCAGCGAGCACTGACCACGCGTGCCGGCTTCGAGTCGCGGCCGAGTCCAAGAGCACGTGCATGTCACGGCGAAGCACCTTGAGGTCCACCACGGCGCCCATCGCGTCGTAGCGGGTTGCCTCGACCTCGAGCTGGTTCCGGACCACCACTCCGTCGGTGGCAGCCGAGGCCACGCCGTCCAGCGACGTTGCGACCGCCGCGCGGTCACCTTCGTCCGGGCTCTGGACCGCGAAACTGAGGATGTGCAGCCGACCAAGCAGCCGCCACGCCAGCCGCAGGACCTCTTTCGGTGCTGTGCCGTCTTCGACGGCCTCCTCGACCACCTTCAGAAAATGCTTCTGCCGCTCACGCACCGGCTTCGACCAGCGGCCATCGACGTCCATGGACGCTTGGAATGACTCCGGGTCGGCATGGGCCCGCGCGATATCGCAGAGCGTTGCGAGGTGGTCCCACTGATTGGACCGGTCGGCGGTCGCGACGGCGACCTGGTGAGTGTCCGTGTCGAACTTTTCGACTTCGGCAAGCAGCGACCCGACGAGCTTCACCGTCTCGTCATGGCTCCGGACGAAGTTCGGCGTTGCGCGGCATGCCACGGCAAGGGTGACCTCGCCTGACTCATCGCCGCACTCAACAAGAAGGTCATCTACCGGATGCGCCGGACCAGTTTGGAACGACACCCTCCAGACCGGCAGCTCAGATGCCTCCGTCCGTCGTACACCGGTCAACATGCCAGCGAGATAGACAGCCGCGACGCGATGCGCGAACGAAACGCCACCGCCGCCCGTCGCGTAGGTGCTCGATCCTCGCCCACTTTCACCGGTTGCGGCGGTGGCGCCTCCGGCGGTCGCGTCCTGAGGAGCAGCGACGGGTCCAGATGCCGTCTCGCCCTCGGACCGAGCAGCAGCATCCGGGGCAAGAGGCTCGTTCATGTATTCCTCGGTGGCGTCGTGCTATCAGTGGCCGCACGGCTCACCGTAGCGGTGCGTCGTCAACCGTACAGCGATATATCGCATCAATCCCTGCCCAGTCCACACACAGTCCGCAGGACACCCGATCAAGACCATCGCGCCCCATCGCCATCCATCACGAAAAGGCCAGGTCAGCAACCTGCAGTGATCATCTCCGCAGGTCACCGACCCGCCCCGTTACCAGGAGACCAAGAAGGCTTGATCTTGGATCATGCCCCCTCGACCCGCGATCTCCTTGCTTGCGGGGTCTCCCTCTCCGCACCCGGTCCGCAGGCCGCCGAGAACGGCGTCCATGGCGGACCGGGTGCGGTCTTCTTCGCCCGGCCACAGGGGCGCGCGGATCCACGGCGCGATGACGACGGACGCGAGGCCGAGGACGAGTTGCATCTGCTGAACGCTCGCCCCTGCGGAGATGAGCGCGGATCCGAAGAAGTGGCGCGGGTCGGCCGGCTGATCACACCGACGGCCGGCGCCTGTTGCGCCCCGGACCGAGCCACCACCGACGACTATCTGGCTACGACCCACGGCACCGAGCCCACGGTCAGCAGCGCCATGGCCCACGAGTTCGCCGGCAGACCGGGACGTTCGCCCCTATCCAGCTTCCTGACGTCTGGGGCCGGTCCGGGACGGAGGTGTCAGGTCGGCGGAGATGACGTGTCGCCGCCGGTGCCGATCTCGATGAGGATCTGTTCGGCCTCGGTGACATTGTCGGCCCGGACGGCCCTGGCCATTGCGGCGCGTGCCGCGTCGGGCTTCGTATCCGGCGGGACCACGAGCAGGGAGAAAAGGTCCTGGGCACCCCGGGTGATGAGGACGGTGTCGTCACCGATCGGGAAGGAGTCGATGTGCACGACCCGGCCGTCGATCGTCAGCCGGGTCGGCAGTTCGTCCCAGGCGCCGCTGTCCAGACCGACGCGGGAGACGGGTCCGAGATGCTCGGTCAGCGCGGTGACCAGCGGGGGGAGCTCCGCACAGACGTCCCGGGACCGCGGCCACCAGGCGCCGTCCAGGATTCCCTCGCGCGTGTGTGTCGTCTCCAGCCTCAGCAGGGCCGTTCCGGGTCTCACCGCCTCGTGGACGGCGTCGGGCAGCAGCCTGGATGCGTCGGGGGTGTCGGCGGAGTGGGTCATGCTGTCGCGCGCCCTTCGTACGGGGCGACGTTCTCCTCTTCCGCCTCCATCCGCCGGGACGACGGCGGACCCGCTCCGCCATCGGTCTCCCACGCCTCTTCCCTGCTTCGAGCATCGATCCCATCGGCCGATTCCTCCCGGCCCGGGGCATCGACGTCGTCGCTGGCCATCAGACGTGCGGCGGCCTCCGCGCCGGCTTCCGGTGGAATCACCAGGACGTCTCGGCGGCCATCGGAAGAGGACAGAGTCAGTCTGTGCGGATCCCGTTCATCGGTGGACCAGCCCACACGCACGATGCGCCCGGCTACGGACACCCAATGCGGAATGACGGGCCAGTAGGCCGGGTGCACGGTGACACCCGTCACACGGTCCCACAGGCGGCCCAGCGCGGCCGTCAAGGGCGGCAGCTCACGGGTGAGGGCACGGGAGCGAGGCCACCACACGCCGTCCAGCCCGCCCGGCGCGGGCGCCCATGAGAGCCGGACCGGAGGCGGCGGCGCCCGCCTGCTCGACGTCGTACGGTCAATGGTCACGGGCATGGCAAGGACCTGTCCCCGGGCTCGTGGGTGCGACCCGGCGTTGTCGATCACCGGAAACGGCACCCACAGCTGAGCCGGTGCGCGAAGAACCTCCGGCCTCTTCACATTACTCCGCTCATCGACCGGAAAGCCGGTCATGGCCAGATACTTCCCCTTCCTTCGGGGCCCCTCCCCGGCGCCGAAGCCCCCGCCCGGTCAGCACCGGCCCTCTCGCTCGAACGCCGGGTGCCGCGGGGCGCTCCACCGCATCCGGACCGCCGCCCGACGGCCCGGATGCGGTCTTTCTCCTGGGGAACCGCCTTGGCGGGCGGAAAGGTTGACCGACGTGGGCGTACGCCCCTCATCCGCGCGGGCTGATCCCCGCCACGGCCAGGGCGAGCAGCCGGTCCGCCTCGGCGGCGGGGTCCGGGTGGCGTTCGGTGGCCAGCGCGATCCCGGCGATCAGTGTGAGCAGATCGGCCATCGTCACCCCGGGCGCCACCGCGCCGGCCCGTTCGGCCCGCCGCAGCAGCGGCCCGCCGGCCTCGGTGAGCCGCGCCGCGCAGGCGTTCTCATGCCCCGTACCGGACTCCCCGTCCCGCACCACCACGGCGGCCAGGCCCCGCGCGGACGCGGAGTAGGCGGTGAGCGCGCCCAGCCACTCCAGCAGGGCGGCCCGTACGTCGTCCGCCTCCGCCAGTTCACCGGCGCGGGCCGCCAGAGCCTCGATCCGCTCGCGGAAGACCGCCTCCAGCAGGGCGCGGCGGGTGGGGAAGTGGCGGCGCACGGTGGCCGAGCCGACCCCCGCGGTGCGGGCGATCTGCTCCAGGGAGGCGTCGGCCCCGTGCGCGGCGACCTCGTCCTCGGCCACGGCGAGGATCCGTGCGTAGTTGCGCCGGGCGTCCGCACGCTGGGCGGGCATGGCGTCACCTCCGGGTGGGTTCATGCGGCAGGGCACTCCGTACCGTACCGAGGCGTAAGCGGCGGGCCCCGCCGGTTGGCTCGCCCGGCCGTGCCCGGCTGTGCCCCACCGCGCCCGGCCCTGGTTGATGCCCGGCCCGGAGTGGACGAGGCTGGAGGGGAACGCTGGTGGACGGACCCGGTGCCGTCCCCGGAGGGACGGGCGACCATGAAGCGCCACGACAGCGGCTCCGCACAGGAGTGGGGCGGCTTCGACGAAACGGGTACGGCGAGGGCCACCGTCAGCGCTGACGGGACGCTGACCAGCTGGAACGAGGGTGCTCGTCGGCTGCTCGGGCACACCGCCGGGGAGGTCGTGGGGCGGCCCGCCGCCGAGTTGCTGGCCGATCCGGCCCCGGCGGCCGCCGAGGTCCTCGAGGCACGGGCCCAGCCCCGGTGGCACGGGACGGTGGCGCTGCGCCACCGGGACGGCCATGAGATGCCGGTACGGCTGCTGGCCCACCGCGGGTCGCCGGAGGGCGACTGGCTGCTGGTGGCCGCGGCCCCGCGGGCGGACCGGCCGTCCCCCGGGGCCCCGGACGACGCGCTGCTGCGATGGGCCTACGCCCAGTCGCCCTGCCCCATGGTGATCTACGACACCGATCTGCGGCTGCGCAAGGTCAACGCCGAGATGTCACGCGTCCTCGGCCTCACCGAGGCGGAGATGCGGGGCCTGCGGCTGCCGGAGATCGGGGGCAAGCTCCAGGACGAGGAGCTCGAGGCGGTCATGCGTCAGGCGCTGGTCACCGGGGAGCGGCGCGATGTGGAGACGTATCTGCGCGGCGGTGGCGAGGCCGGGGAGCACACGTGGTCGGTCGAGTTCGCCCCGCTGAAGACGGCGGACGGCCGGGTGCGGGGGGTCTGCCTGGCGGCACACGACACCACCGAGCAGTATCTGACCCGCCAGCGGCTGCTGTTGCTGACCGAGGCCGGCGAACGGATCGGCAGCACCCTCGACATCGACCGGACCGCGCAGGAGCTCGCCGACGTCTCCGTACCGCGGCTGGCCGACTTCGCCACCGTCGATCTGCTGGACCGGCTGGACCAGGACGACGAACTGCCCGCCGGGCCGCTCACCGGCCCGGTCATGCTGCGCCGCGCCGCCCGGCAGTCCATCTACGAGGGGTGCCCCGAGTCCGTGGTGGCGCTGGGGAAGGTGGACAGCTACCCAGAGGTCGCGCCGATGGTCGAATGTCTGGTGGCGGGGCGTCCGGTCATCCACGCGGCCACCGATCCCACGATCGCCGAATGGGGCGCGCTGAAGCCCGCCCGCGCCCGTACCCTCGAGCGGTTCGGCGTCCACTCGATCATGTCGGTACCGATCCGGGCGCGGGGAACGACGCTCGGGGTGGTCGTGTTCGTCCGCCACCACACCCCCAGGCCGTTCACCCGGGGTGACGCGCTGCTGGCCGAGGAGATCACCACCCGGGCCGCCGTCTGCGTGGACAACGCCCGCCGCTTCACCCGGGAGCGCGAAACCACCCTGGCCCTGCAACGCAGTCTGCTCCCGCAGACCCTGCCCCGGCCGGCGGCGGTCGAGGTCGCCTCCCGCTATCTGCCCGCGGGCCCGCGCACGGGCGCGGGCGGGGACTGGTTCGACGTCATCCCGCTGTCCGGGGAACGGGTCGCGCTGGTCGTGGGCGATGTGGTCGGCCACGGCATCCAGGCGTCGGCCACCATGGGCCGGCTGCGGACAGCGGTCCGCACCCTCGCCGATGTCGATCTGCCGCCGGACGAGCTGCTCACCCACCTGGACGACCTGGTGATCCGTCTGGCCGCGGAGACCGGGGCCGGGAAGACCACCGGGGACATGGGGGCCACCTGTCTGTACGCGGTCTACGACCCGGTCTCGCACCGCTGCTCACTGGCCGCGGCCGGGCACCCCGCCCCGGCGCTGGCCAGGCCCGACGGCACCGTGGAGTTCCTGCCGGTGCCGGTCGGGCCACCGCTGGGGGTCGGCGGGCTGCCCTTCGAGACGATGGAGGCCGAACTGCCCGAGGGCGCCGTGCTCGCCCTCTACACCGACGGGCTGATGGGCAGCTGGGAGCGCGACGTCGACGAGGGGCGGCGCCTGCTGGCCGGCGCGCTGGCCCGCCCCGCCCGGTCCCTGGACAGCACCTGCGAGGCCATTGTGCGGACGCTCCGCCCGAGCGAGGGCGTGCTCGACGATGTCGCGCTGCTGCTCGCCCGCGTGCGCACCCTGGACGCGGCGCACGTGGCCACCTGGGACGTGCCCGCCGATCCGGCGTTCGTGGCCCGGTCCCGCCGGGACGTGACCGAACGGCTGACCGAATGGGGGCTCGACGAGGCCGTCTTCACCACCGAGCTGGTCGTCAGCGAGCTGATCACCAACGCGATCCAGCACGCCGCCCCGCCCATCCAGCTGCGGCTGATCCATGACCACTCGCTGATCTGCGAGGTCTCCGACGCCTCCAGCACCGCCCCGCACCTGCGCCGCGCCCGCGCCTTCGACGAGGGCGGCCGCGGTCTGCTGCTGGTCGCGCGGCTCAGCCAGCGCTGGGGGAGCCGGCAGACCACCGAGGGCAAGACGATCTGGTCGGAGCAGACTCTTCCGGTCGGGCTGTCCGCCGTCTTCCCGGACCTGGGCTGACCGGACCTGGGCTGACCGGACCTGGGGCTGACCGGACCTGGGGCTGACCGGGCCTGGGCTGACGGCCCCGGACTGGCCGGACCCGGACTGGCCGCACCTGGGCTGGCCGAGCCCACGACCGCGTCGGCCCACGACCGCACCGGCCCACGGCCACCGGGCCGACCCCTCGCGCGGGCACCTCGCGCGGCGGCGCCTCGCGTGGGCGTGCCCGCTCCCCTGGCCGGGCCCGCCGGGCGAGCCGCACGGGGCGGGCCCGGTGGACGGGGCCGGGCCCGGTCCGGCACATGGCGTCCTGCCGAGGGGCGCCGCCGGGCCGCGGCCGAGCGTCTGGGGCCGCGGCCGAGCGTCTACCCGCCGTGCGGCTTCAGTACAGGTCGTTCTTGTAGTGGTCGTCGATGACGTCGTGCAGGCCGTCAGCCAGGTCACCGAGGCTGTCGGCCATCTTGGCGGCGTTCTCCGCGATCGTCAGGGTGTAGAAGTCCCCGTTCAGCAGGACCGCGTCGGCCAGTCCGCGGGGGTCGCCGTCCCAGAGCCCGGCCCGGATGACCGCTTTTCCGCACTGGCCGAACACCTCGCGGATGCGCACGATGGTCGCGAGCACGGCCGGTTTGCCGTCCGCGCTGAGGATGTCGAGCAGTTCCGGGTCGTCGGTGACGAACGCGTCGCCGTTCACCCGGATCACCTCGCGTACGCCGGGGACGAAGAAGACGAGCCCGACCGCCGGGTTGCGGGTGATGTTCTCGAAGCCGTCGGCGAGCTTGTTGCCGGGCCGGTCGGGGATGGCCAGCGTCCACGGGTCGAGAATGCGCACGGAGCCGGGCGGGTCGCCCTTGGGGCTGGTGTCCAGCTGCCCGTCGGCCCCGACGGTGGCCATGCAGAAGAAGGGGCTGTGGGCGATGAACCGGGCGGCGAACTCGCCGAGTTTCGAGTCCTTCTTCTCCACGATGAACTTCGGCGGGTTCCCGATGACCTCGCGGACCCGCTCCATCGTGATCGGGGTGTAGAGGTCCGCGGCGGTGGTGGTCGGTGGGCGTGCGGTACCGGCCGTTGCCATGGCGTGCCTTCCTTTCCTTCGTGGTCACAGGTCGAGCCTTCGTGGTCACAGGTCGAGTACGAGACGCGGCGTCCGGGCGCGTGATACGCAGACGAACATCCGGTCGTTGGCCGCCCGTTCGTCCGTGGAGAGGATCTCGTCGCGGTGGTCGGGCACGCCGTCGAGCACGGCGGTCTCGCAGGAGCCGCAGAGCCCGGACCGGCAGGAGGCCGGGACCGGGATCCCGGCCTCCTCGACGGCGTCGAGGACGCTGCGGCCGGCCGGGACGGTGACGGTCCTTCCGGAGGCCCGGCAGACGACCTCGACGGGCTTGTCCTCTTCGGCGGAGCCCTGCGGGCGGGCTTTGAAGCGTTCGACGTGCAGGGTGTCCGGCGGCCAGTGGCCCACGGCGTCCTCGAGCGCGGCCAGCAGCGGCGCCGGGCCGCAGGCGTACACCTTGACGCCGGGCTTGACCTGGGCGAAGTACGAGGCCAGGGGGATACGGCCGACGGTGTCGGCGGGGTGGAGGCTCACCCGTGACCCGTAGGTCCTCAGCTCGTCGAGGAACGGCATCGACGCCGCCGTGTGGCCGGCGTACAGCAGCCGCCAGGGCCGGCCCCAGGACTCGGCCTGGCGGATCATCGGCAGAATCGGCGTGATCCCGATGCCGCCGGCGACGAACACGTACGACGCGGCCGGCTGGAAGGCGAAGTTGCTGCGGGGGCCTTTGAGGTACAGGCGCTGCCCGGGGCGCAGGAAGGCGTGCACGTACTCGGAGCCGCCGCGGCTGGCCCGTTCCCGTCGTACCCCGAGCCGGTAGTGCGACCGCTCACCGAGCGGACCGCACAGGGAGTACTGGCGCTGGATCCCGGTCGGCAGCACGAGATCGACGTGCGCTCCGGGTTCCCAGGGCGGCAGCGGCCCGCCCGCGGCCTTCTGCAGCTGGAGCGAGAGCACACCGTCCGCCTCCCAGCGCAGCTGTCGCACGGTGACCTCGAACCCGGCGGACACGGAAGAGGGAGAACTCATCTCGTCACCCGACCCTCATGTTAACAACGTTATCAACGGGTCCGCCCACGCTACTGATAACATCGTTAACGTGTCAAACGAGGGGACGGGCCGCACGCGCGGCACGCTGGCCGCCGCACGCGCCGACCAGGCGGTGCGCGAGGCGCTCACGCTGGTGGACGAAGGCGGTCTGGAAGCACTCACGATGAGGCGGCTGGCCGATCGGCTCGGTGTGCATCTGCCGACCATCTATCGGTCGTTCGCGAACAAGGGCGCCCTGGTCGGCGAGATGGCCGAGGCGATCCTCGCCCGGGCCCTGCCCGCCGACCCGTTCGACGGCGCGGACTGGACCGACCACGTCAGGCATCTGGCCGGAAGCCTGCGCGCGGCCTTGCTGGCGCAGCGCGACGGGGCGCGCATCGTGGGCGGCAACTACACGGCCAAGCGCAACAACCTGACGTACGTCGACACCCTCGTCGGCTGCATGCGCGAGGCCGGTCTCGCCCGGGACCACAGCCTGTGGGCCGCCAGTTCGGTCTTCTGCTACGTGCTGGGCGAGACGCTCGAACAACAGGGCGCTGCCGGAGGAGAGACCGAGATGCTCGAGGGCGTCCTACGCGCCGGCGGCTACCCGCATCTCACGGCGGGCCCGGCGCACCGGCTGCTCGACTTCGACGCGCGCTTCGCCTTCGGGCTCGAACTCCTCCTGACGGGCATCGGGGCCGCCGAGCGGACGGCCTCGCCTGGCTAAGAGCCCTCGGCGGGCCCGGCGAGACCTATGGCCTCGAGCGCGTCACGGCCCGCGTGGAAGCGCAGCAGCGGACTCTCGTTGCGCACCAGCCACTGGCGGTACGCAGCGCTCGCCCAGGCGATCTCGAAGTAGGCATCCTCCAGGTCGCCGAAGAGGGCATCGACGTCGAGGGGACCACCGGGCACCACGCCCAAACCGGCCCCGGCGGGAGCGGTGTGCCCGGCGGGAGCGGCAGACCCGGTGGACCTGGCGAACTCGGCAGGTCCGGCGGCCCCAGCAGATCCAGCGTGCCCAGCGACCCCAGCAGGCCCACCTGACCCAACAGACCCAGCGACCTCAGCAGGCCCAGCCGACCCAGCGGCCCCAGCTGATCCAGCTGATCCAGCAAGCCCAGCAGGCCCAGCGGCCCCAGCAGGACCGACGACCCCTGTGCGGGTCGCCGGGGTCACCCGTGAGGCCAGGAACAGCCGGACCATCAGCGGATCGCCGTACAGCGGACGTACGGCCACGCCCTGCCGGGACCGCGCGGTCGGCTGGCAGGGAGTGACCACCTCGCCCGAGGCGACCAGATCGGCGGCGGTCAGATAGTCCCCGTACACGACCCGCGGGTTGAGCCCCGCGGCGGCCAGGACCCGGCGCAGCCCGGGGCCCTCGCCGTCCACGCTGGGGTCGACCATCCACTGGTCGGCGGCGAGGTCGGCGAGCCGCACCACGGACCGCGCGGCGGCCGGATGGGTTTCGGCCAGCGCCACGAACTGCGGCTCCCGCGCGACCAGCACCCGGCGCTCCACCCCCTCGGGCACCCGCAGCGGCGCGCCCTCGACCTCATGGACGAAGGCGACGTCCAGCTGGTTGGCGGCGACCATCTGCAGCAGCGCGTTGGCGGAGACGTCGATGTGGATGGTGGTGTCCGTGTCGGGGTAGCGGGCGCGGAGCCTGCGCAGCCAGCCGACCACGGCCCGGCTGCCCGTGCTGCCGATGCGCAGCCGGGCGTCGGCGGTCTGCCCCGCCTCCTGTCTGACCTCGTTCAGCAAGGCGTTCATTTCGGCCACGATCGGCCGGGCGCGGCACAGCACGGACCGCCCGAGCGGAGTCGGCCGGCTGCCGGTGACCTCGCGGGAGAACAGCCGGCCGCCGATGGTGTTCTCGATGCGCCGGAGCTGGGTCGTCAAGGACGGCTGGGTCATGCCCAGTTGCCGCGCCGCCTTCCGTAGGCTGCCGGTGTCGGCGATGGCGCACAGTGCACGGAGGTGCCTCACCTCGAGCTCCACGGCGGGAGCATAACTGCGCCTTCATCGGTCACACCAGACTCTGAAACCCCGCCAAACCCGTACCGTGAATGATCAATAGCTGGCCAAACACCGGTCGACGGGTGGTCAAACGAACGCCGTCCGGCAGGATCCGGGACACCGGCGGGGGATATGTCGTGGTCCTATCACCAGTTGATATCTCCGCGTACGGCCGGATCTCCTCAAGACTCGGCGTCAGCCAAGAGTTCATCCCACGGCCCCGGCCGCCTCCCCACACGGCGACCGGGGCCCGAGGACGATGAGGAGCCCCCCACATGTCACTTCCGAAGCTGGCGCTGTCCGCGACCATCGGCCTCGGCCTGGCGGCGACCCTGGCCGCCGTGCCCGCGTCCGCGGCCACGCCCGACCACGCCACGGCTCAGCGGGGCGCCGCGACCGCCGCCTACACCCCGAGCGGTGAGGAGCGGGCGGACACCGACGCCTTCATCAAGGCCGTGATGAAGTCGGCGCTGGCCAAGCGGGCGAAGTCGCCCAGCGCGACGGCCGCCGTCACCGTGACCTACAGCGCGAGCCAGGCCCCGACCTTCCGGTCGGTGATAGCCCGCTCCACCCAGATCTGGAACTCCGCGGTGAGCAACGTGAAGCTGCAGGAGGGCAGCAACCCGGACTTCACCTACCGGGAGGGCAACGACCCCAGAGGCTCGTACGCGAGCACCGACGGCCACGGCAGCGGTTACGTCTTCCTGGACTACGCCCAGAACCAGCAGTACGACTCCACCCGGGTCACCGCACACGAGACCGGCCATGTGCTGGGCCTGCCGGACCACTACCAGGGTCCGTGCAGCGAGCTGATGTCCGGCGGCGGCCCCGGCCCGTCCTGCACCAACTCGCAGCCGAACCAGAACGAGATCAACCGCGTCAACCAGCTCTGGGCCAACGGCCTGGCCTCGCTCGAGAAGAAGCTCGCCAAGACCCACTGAGCCCACTGGGCCCGCGGAACACACTGGCCCCACTGCGCCCACCGGGCCCACCGGGCCCACCGAATCCGCTGATCCCCTGGATCAGGGTTGGATCAGGGCATGACCCGCCCGCACCTGGTTCCCGACGCCGGGTGCGGGCGGTCGGCGTGTGCGGGAAGCGACGCCGCCTCCGGCCGGAGGTACCGTGTAGACACAGGAGCATTCCGCACAAACCGGCCGGATTCCGTCCAGCTGGGGCCCGGCCCCAGGGAGTGAGCACCATGGAGACTGTGATCACCGTGGTCGTGATTCTCGCGCTGATCGCCGTGGGCGCCCTGCTGATCCACCGGACCAATGTCCAGAACGGCAACCACATGTCCCCGGAGAGCCATGACGTCGCTCCGGCCGGCGGCCGGGCCCGCCATCGCGGCTGGGGCCGTGGTCGGCAGCGCCGGGGCCACCGGACGCCCCCTCCCCAGGACCGCCGAGTCTGAGACCTTGAGGCCGGTTCCCATGACGCCGGACGCGAGACCCTGAAACCGCTTCCCGTGACGCCGGACCCGAGACCCTGAAGCCGGTACCGCGGCCCCCGGGGGCACCCCTATTCCTCGCGCAGCGCCTCGTCCAGTGTGGCGACCGGGCGGAGCACATCCAGCAGCCTCCCCGCGCGCAGGGTGCGGAGGATCAAGGCGTTGTCGCAGACCAGCCGCATCCGCCCGCCCCACTCCATGACACGCCGATGGGCCCGGCACAGCAGCCCCAGGCCCGAACAGTCGAAGAAGGCGGTCGGCCGTAAGTCCACGATCACCGCGGGCTCGTCCCCGGCCGTGGCCGCGTCCAGCCCAGGTCCCACAATTCCCACCCCGGCGATGTCGATCTCGCCGTGGAGTTCCACGACGGTGTACGCGCCGACCCGGTGCGTATGGACGCGGGGAGCGGCGGCGTCCGCGGCGGCCCCGTCCCACCCGGCCGGATCCCCATCGGCGAGGCCCTGCGCGGCCAGGTCCCCATCAGCCGAGCCCCGCGCGGCCAGGTGATCGGCGGAATCCTGCGCGGCGAGATCCCCGTCGGCGAAGCCCTGCCCGGCGAGACCCCCATCAGCCGAGCCCCGCGCGGCGAGATCCCCGTCGGCCGAGCCCTGCGCGGCCGGGTCCCCGTCGGCCGGGCCCTGGGCGGCGCTCCGGGCACCGCGGTCCAGTGGCATCGGCGTACGACGGGCAGCCGCACGACGGGGAGCGCCTGGCTGCGTCATCGCGATATCCCCTCGGAACGGCACACTGCCCCCTCTCACCTTCGTCAAGGTCCCGGAAGCGGGCAGGGTCGGGCGTCGGGTGCGAATCCGCCGGGTCCTGGGCGAGGTCTCGCGAGCGTAAAAGGGTAACCCTCGGTTACAGAGGCAGGGACGCGGTATTCCGCCGATGAAGACCGCTCGTTCGAGTGAATTTCGGTTCTTAGTATTGACACTTCGTCAGATCCAACCTACGCGAGGGTGTCACCGCCCCCTCCGGTCACCGGGCCCGCCGCCCCCGCGATCGCCGGTGTCAGATCCTCCAACACCTCGAACGCCTCGTCCAGCCGGACCATGCGCAGCAGCCGCAGGAACCGCGGTTCGTCGATGACGAGCCGCAGCCGCCCGTCCCGCTCCAGCACGCGATTACGCAATCGACACAGTAAGGACAACCCGGCACAGTCCAGGAACGTGACCGGCCGGAGGTCCAGGACCAGGTCCGGACCCGGTGCCTGAGCGAGAGAATCGAGCCGCGCCACGATCCGCCCCGCGGCGAAGATGTCCAGCTCCCCCGCGATCTCGGCGACAGTGACGCCGCCGACCGCGTGGACTCGGACGCCGAAGGCGGGCCGATCATCGAACATGCAAGCCTCCTTGCCCCTGGGGGAGGCGCGCGACACCGGAGCCCGCGGCCACACCGGTCATCGCCGGGGTCCAGGCCGGCCCTTCAGTAGATGACATACCCACCTACCGGCTGACCAGTCAACGAACGCCCAGGCACGTGTCGTTGGCCTATTTGGACCCCTCGGCCGCCGCCCATGACCCACCGGTAACGCGGGACATGACCCCCACCACGCACGGCACCGCCGGACCCCGTGCGGTGTCCGTCCGGTCCGGCCCACGCCGGGGGAAGGCGGAAAGCTCCAGATCTCGGCGCACAAGATTGGCGGGTACGCCCGCGCACGGCACGTCTGCTCGGCTCAAGACTGGGCACACCGCAGACTGTGCGTCGAGATCCACGCAAAAGGCATGGATCCGTCGACACCGGCGCGAAAAGGGGATGACCGATGACCGGCTCGCACGTACTGGCCCTCGGCCACTACCAGCCCGCGAAAGTGCTCGGCAACGACGACCTCGCGGACATGGTCGACACCAGCGACGAGTGGATCCGCAGCCGGGTCGGCATCCGCACCCGGCATCTCGCGCGCCCCGACGAGACGGTCGACGAGATGGCCGCGGCGGCCGCCGCCAAGGCGCTCGCGCACAGCGGTCTCGCCCCCTCCGACATCGACCTCGTGCTCGTCGCCACCTGCACGGCGATCGACCGCAGCCCCAATATGGCGGCCCGGGTCGCCGCCCGGCTCGGGCTGCCCCGCCCCGCCACCATGGACCTCAACGTGGTGTGCGCCGGCTTCACCCACGCCCTCGCCACCGCCGACCACACCATCCGGGCCGGTGCGGCCACCGCGGCGCTGGTGATCGGCGCGGACAAGTTCAGCGCGGCCACCGACTGGACCGACCGCTCCACCTGCGTCCTGACCGGCGACGGCGCGGGCGCGGCCGTGGTGGTGGCCGCCGAGCGGCCGGGTATCGGCCCGGTGCTGTGGGGTTCGGTCCCGGAGATGGGCGACGCGGTCCGTATCGAGGGCACACCGCCCCGGTTCTCGCAGGAGGGCCAGACCGTCTACCGCTGGGCCACCACCCATCTGCCGCCGATCGCGCGGGAGGTGTGCGAACGGGCCGGGACCGCCCCCGAGGACCTGGCCGGGGTCGTGCTGCACCAGGCCAATCTGCGGATCATCGAACCGGTCGCCCGCAAGCTGGGCGCGATCAACGCGGTGATCGCCCGTGACGTGGTGGAGTCGGGCAACACCTCGGCGGCCAGCATTCCGCTCGCGCTCTCCAAACTCGTCGAGCGGGGGGAGATCCGCTCCGGCGCCCCGGTGCTCCTCTTCGGCTTCGGCGGCAACCTCTCATACGCCGGCCAGGTCATCCTCTGCCCCTGACCGCGCTCTCCGGCCGCACGGCCGGGGAGGTCCGATTCGTTCAAGACCACCAGTCGGCGCGCCGCCTACGCTGCCCGCATGACAGCACGATTCAACGCCATCGGCCTGGTCGTCGCGGACATGGCCGCGTCCCTCGCCTTCTACCGCCGCCTCGGCCTCGACATCCCCGCCGAGGCCGACACCCAGCCCCACGCCGAGGCCACCCTGCCCGGCGGGACGCGGCTGCTGTGGGACACCGTCGAGACGGTGCGCTCCTTCGACCCGGAGTGGACACCGCCGACCGGGTCCCACCGGGTGTCCTTGGCGTTCGCCTGCGACAGCGCGGCCGATGTGGACAAGACCTATCAGGACCTCGTGGCGGCGGGGGTGCGCGGGGAGAAGGAGCCGTGGGACGCGGTGTGGGGCCAGCGCTACGCGGTGGTCCTCGACCCCGACGGCAACGGCGTGGACCTGTTCTGCTGACGCTCGACGGCGTGGACCTGTTCTGCCGAGTCGGCCGGGTCCACGGCCTGGGCGAGGTAGCGCCGGCCGGGAAGCGCGGGGATGCCGCGCTCGCGGCCCGTCCCGAGCTGGTGGACGGCCTCGTCATCACCGACCCCGACACCCACGCCCGCCCCGACGGCGTGGACCTCTTCTGCTGACGCCCGGTTCGCCTCTCGCTACCCTCCCGGCGCCCGGAGCAGACGGCTCAGCGGGACGCCGGTCAGGGTCCTGACCTCGCGGGCGAGGTGCGCCTGGTCGGCGTAGCCGGCCGTCGCCGCGACCTCCGCGAAGCGGACACCGGTGCGCGCCAGGTCCAGGGCCCGGTTCAGCCGCAGCACCCGGCCCAGCGTCTTGGCGCCGTAGCCGAAGGCGGCGAGGGAACGGCGGTGCAGCTGCCGTTCCCCCAGCCCCACGGCGGCGGCGATCCCGGCCACGCCCGTTCCGCGGGAGGCCCCCGCGACGATCGCGGCAAGCACCGGATCGGGCGGTTCCGCCGTCCGCAGCCGGCCCAGGGCGGCCTCCTCCAGCACGCGGCCGGGCGCCGACTCCCGCCCGGCGATCCGTTCGGCGGCCCGCCCGGTGATCCCCCCGTCGGTCCGCCCGGCGATCCGTTCGGCGGCCCGCCCGGCGGTCCGTTCGGCGATCCGTTCGGCCAGCCGCCGGACCTCGGCGTCCGGCCAGAGCGCGGCCAACGGCACCCGCAGATCACGGAGTTCATGCGCCGGTACGCCGAGCACGGCGGGGCCGGCGCCGGGGGCGAAGCGCAGGCCCACGGCGTGGGTGCCCGGCGGGCCGGAGGCCAGATGGGCACGGGTGTCCGGACCGGCGACGATCAGCTCGCCGTCCGGTCCGGTGCCGCTCCAGATCAGATCCGTACAGCCGTCCGGCAGCACCCGCTGCGGCCCGGCCCCTGCCGTACGGGTCCACACCACGGCGCCGCCACCGATCAGCGCCTTCCGCTCCCGGTAATCGCTCACGGGACCTCGCGCAGGTACATCGCGCCGCACGAGTGGCAGAAGGGCCCCGAGTCGGCCGCGCCCCACAGGTCGGCGGCCTGGGTCTCGGCGTCCGGGTCCAGCTCTCGCCCGCACATCGCGGTCGTTCCGTTGGCGCGGACCATGTGCCAGATCTTGACCGGCGCGCCCGCGACCCGCCCGGGGCTGCCCTCCTCGTATTCGGCGCGCATCTCATGCTGCATGGCGGGACACCTCCTGCTCACCACCACTCCCCTCCATGCTCCCGCCGCGCCGGGGCGGGCGCCACCTCCGTCCGCGGGCCGCCCTCGCGCCGCCCACGCTCCCCTGCTCCCCCGCGCCCCTGCGTGCGGCCACGCGACGGACCGGGCCTCTGCACATCCGGACATCCAGACATCCGGCATCCGGCATGGACACCGAAACGCCGGACCGGCCCCTCGACCCGCAGGACGCATGCACCGGGGGCATCAGAAGACGGACCAGCCGGTCAGCGTGGTGAAGTGGTCCAGCGCCGCCACTCCGGCCACCGAGTTGCCGCGTGCGTCGAGGCCGGGGCTCCAGACGCACAGCGTGCAGCGGCCGGGAACCACCGCGATGATGCCGCCGCCGACCCCGCTCTTGCCGGGCAGCCCGACGCGGTAGGCGAAGTCACCGGCCGCGTCGTACGTACCGCAGGTGAGCATGACCGCGTTGACCTGCTTGGCCTCGCTGCGCGACAGCAGCCGTGAGCCGTCCGCGCGCAGCCCGTGGCGGGCCAGGAAACCGCCGGCCAGGGCCAGGTCGCGGCAGCTCGCCTCGATCGAGCACTGCCAGAAGTAGTGCTCCAGGAGGGTCGGCACGGGGTTGTCGAGGTTGCCGTAACTCGCCATGAAGTGGGCGAGGGCGGCATTGCGGTCGCCATGGGCGGACTCGGAGACGGCGACGTCCCGGTCGAAGGCGAGGTCCGGGTTGCCGCTCTCGGCGCGCAGGAAGTCCAGCATGGTGGTGCTGGCGTCGCCGGTGAGGGTGTGCAGCCGGTCGGTGACCACGAGCGCCCCGGCGTTGATGAACGGGTTGCGCGGGATGCCGTTCTCGTACTCCAGCTGCACCAGGGAGTTGAAGGGGTTGCCCGAGGGCTCGCGGCCGACCCGCCGCCACAGCTTCTCGCCGTCCTCGGCCAGGACCAGCGCGAGGCTGAACGCCTTGGAGATGGACTGCACCGAGAAGGGCCGCTCCCAGTCGCCGACCCCGGTGACCCGGCCGTCGACGTCGGCGAGGGCGATCCCGAAGCGGTCCGCGTCCACCGAGGCGAGCGCCGGGATGTACTGGGCCACCCGGCCCCGGCCGATCTGCGGCTCCACATGGGCCGCGACCTCCTCCAGCACTGCCTGGTAGTCCATGGTTGCGATGCGTCTCCTGTGCGACGTCGAGCGGGTTGCCGGGTTCGCACGATATCCCCCGCCGTATCCCCCGCCGCATCCCGCGCCCCAGCCTCCGCCGCACCGATCATCACGCCATGTGTTTATGGAGGTGCGATGGGTAAGCAAGCGAGTGAACCAGGCGGGCCGCGACCGGGGCCCGCCGTACGACCAGAACGGAGGCGGTCATGGCCTCACCCATGTCCGCGGGGGACTTCCTGGCGGCGTTGACGAACGAGGGCGTGCGGGTGACGCAGGTCGGCGACTGGCAGCACCACAACAGAAACCACAAGGGGCCCTGGGGCCCGGTGCACGGGGTGATGATCCACCACACCGTCACCTCCGGCACCGAGCAGACGGTGGAGATCTGCCGGGACGGCTTCGAGTCGCTGCCCGGTCCGCTGTGCCACGGCGTGATCGCCAAGGACGGCGGGGTCCATCTGGTCGGCTACGGCCGCGCCAACCACGCCGGGCTGGGCGATGGCGACGTCCTGCGGGCGGTGATCGCCGAGAAGCCCCTCCCGCCGGACAACGAGGCCGACACCGACGGCAACCGCGCCTTCTACGGCTTCGAATGCGAGAACCTCGGCGACGGCGAGGACCCGTGGCCCGAGGACCAGCTGGACGCGATCGCGCGGGCCGCGGCCGCCGTGTGCCGCCATCACGGCTGGACCGAGCGCTCGGTGATCGGCCACCTGGAATGGCAGCCGGGCAAGGTGGATCCGCGCGGCTTCACCATGGACGCGATGCGCGCCCGGATCCGGGAGCGGCTCACGTAATACGGGAAGACGGCTCACGTGACCCGGGAACGGCTCACGTGACCCGGGAACGGCCCACGAAACCCGGGAACAGCTCGCGTAACCCGGGAACGACTCACGTAATCCGGCTCACGTAGCGCCGAGGGCGGCGGGCGGGCGCGGAGGACGCGGAGGACGCGGAGGACGCGGAGGACGCGGAGGGGCCGGGGGCTCAGCCCCCTTCCCCCTCCGTGGCCCCCTCCCGGTAGAGCGCCGCCTCCTCCAGGTCCAGCCGGCGCAGCAGCGACCGCAGCATCTCGTCGTCGATCCGCCGGGCGTCCCGCAGGTCCACGAACACCTTCCGCTCGGCCTCGATCATCTCCCGGGCCAGTCTCCGGTAGGTGTCGTCGGCCGATTCGCCGGTCACCTCGTTGACCGCTCCGAGCCGCTCCCATACGGCGTTGCGGCGCTGCTCCAGCACCGTGTGCAGCCGGTCGGCGAGCGGCGGCGGCAGGGCGTTGCGCTCGTCGGCGAGCAGTTCCTCCAGCCGGCGCTCGGCCGCCAGCGACGCGCTGTTCTGCGCCTGTGCCTCGGCGAGCGTCTCGGCCCGCGGATCACGGCCCGGCACCCCGAGCAGCCGGATCAGGGAGGGCAGGGTGAGCCCGTGGACGACCAGGGTGCCGATGACGGTCGTGAAGGTAAGGAAGAGGATCAGGTTGCGGGCCGGGAAGGGCGCCCCGCCGTGCACGGTCTGCGGGATCGAGAAGGCGATGGCCAGTGAGACCACCCCGCGCATCCCGGCCCAGCCGACGATGACCGGCGCGGTCCAGTCGGTGCCCGGCTCGCGCTCGCGGATGCCGGGGAAGAGCATGCGCGGCAGGAAGGTCGCCGGGAAGACCCAGACGAAGCGGGCGGCCACCACGGCCAGGAAGACGACGGCCGCGTACCAGGCGGCCTGGCCCGCCCCGTACTCCCCCAGACCGGCCACCACGACCCGCAGTTGCAGCCCGATCAGGGCGAACACCGCCGACTCCAGGATGAAAGCGATCATCCGCCAGACCGCCGCCTCCTGGAGCCGGGTCGCGAAGTCCACCTGCCAGGAGTGGTGTCCGAGGTAGAGCCCGACCACCACGACGGCCAGCACGCCCGAGGCCCCGGCCTGTTCGGCGGTGGCGTAGGCGACGAAGGGGATGAGCAGCGAGAGGGTGTTCTGCAGCAGGGGGTCCCGCAGCCGGGTGCGGAGCCAGTGCAGCGGCACCATCAGGATCAGACCGACCACGACGCCGCCGACGGCCGCGAAGACGAACTCCCGCACGCCCTCGGTCCAGCTGACCCCCTCCCCCACCGCCGCCGCCAGCGCCACCCGGTAGCCGGTGATCGCCGTCGCGTCGTTGAACAGCGACTCGCCCTGCAGCACCGTGGTGAGCCGGGAGGGCAGCCCGATGCGGCGGGCGATGGCGGTGGCGGCCACGGCGTCGGGCGGGGCGACCACCGCGCCCAGCACCAGCGCGGCGGTCAGCGGCAGCCCCGGGATCAGCAGATGGGCGACGGCGCCGACCGCGACCGTGGCGAAGAGGACATAGCCGACCGAGAGCAGGGCGACGGGCCGCAGATTGGCGCGCAGATCCAGATACGAGCTGTCCAGCGCCGCGGTGTGCAGCAGCGGCGGCAGCACCAGGGGCAGCACGATGTGCGGGTCGAGGGTGTAGTCGGGCACGCCCGGGACGTACGAGCAGATGAGCCCGGCCGCGACCAGCAGCAGCGGCGCGGGCACCGGGGTCCGGCGGGCCGCGCCGGCGACCACCGCGCTCCCCGCGACCAGCATCAACAGCGGCAGTACATCCATCGCCCGACCCCGTCCCCGGCGGTCGTGCCACCGGTCGTCCATGTGTTCCGCTCACGCGGCGTTTTAGTCTGGCAATCATGAGCGAGTGTCCACATGTTCCCGCACTGCCGCGCCCCGAGCCGGAGCCCCAGACCGTCACCTGCCCCGAGTGCCTGGCGGTCGGCAGCCACCCCGTCCAGCTGCGGAAGTGTCTGGTGTGCGGGCATGTGGGCTGCTGCGACTCGTCGCCGCACCAGCACTCCACCCGCCACTTCGAGGGGACCGGCCATGCGGTGATGCGCAGCTTCGAGGAGGGTGAGGAGTGGCGCTGGTGCTACGTGGACCAGCTCATCGTGTAGCGCTCACCGTGGGCGGCCACCGCGTATCGCGGGCGCCCGGACTTCGCGTTTTCCGCGCTCTGGCGGGGATCGACTGCCGCGTTTGCCGCCACGGCCCGCTAGCCTTCACCACATGATCCGATCAGCGAAGCCGTCCGACGTCCCGGCGATCCACACGATGATCCGAGAGCTGGCGGCCTACGAGCGGGCTCCGCAGGAGGCGAAGGCCACCGAGGAGCAACTGCGCGAGGCGCTCTTCGGGGCGCATCCCGCGGTCTTCGCGCTGATCGCCGAGGAGGCCGGTGGCGCCGGAGAGCCCGCCGTGCCCGTGGGGTTCGCCCTGTGGTTCCGTAACTTCTCCACCTGGACAGGCACCCATGGCGTGTATCTGGAGGACCTGTACGTCACCCCGCGGGCCCGTGGGGGCGGCCACGGCAAGGCGCTGCTCGCCGAGCTGGCACGGATCTGCGTGGAGCGGGGCTACGCCCGCTTCGAATGGTCGGTGCTCGACTGGAACGAGCCCGCGATCGGCTTCTACGCCGCGATCGGTGCGGAGCCGATGGACGAATGGACGGTGCGCAGGCTCTCGGGAGAGCCCCTGCGAGCGCTGGCCGCCCAGGCCGGTGGCACCGCCGTGACCAGCGATTCCCTGAATGAGGCGACATCTCTTTCGAATTGAGACCGCCAACCCTCTAGCCACGCTGCGTACTCATGTGCTTACTATGAGTGATAACGCGACTTTGCGGGGCCGGGTTCACCCGTGATGAGGGCCGTGCTTCGTCCGGGCGACACCGCACCGCAGATCGCGATAGCGTCGCAGCCGAACTACATACAGCGCCGGTCCGTCACCCTCCACCATAAGGGTTCGGGGCCGACGCTCCAATCAGCTCAGCTCAACTAGCTTGTGTCACCTTGGAGGTGAGGGTGTCCCAGATCGCAGGCGAGCCCGGGACCCAGGACTTCGTGGAAGTCCGGCTGCCCGCTGCGGGTGCCTATCTGTCGGTGCTGCGTACGGCGACCGCCGGCCTCGCAGCCCGCTTGGACTTCACCCTCGACGAGATCGAGGATCTGCGTATCGCCGTCGACGAGGCATGCGCGATCCTGCTGCAGCAGGCCGTGTCCGGCAGTGTGCTGAGCTGCGTCTTCCGCTTGATCGACGACGCACTTCAGGTGACCGTCTCGGCTCCCACCACTGACGGCCGCGCGCCCGAGCGCGACACCTTCGCCTGGACGGTGCTCTCCGCACTGGCGGGCAAGGTGGACTCGACCGTGGCCGAGGACCGAACGGTCAGCATCAGCCTGTACAAGGAGCGCGGCGCCGGCCCCGGACAGCCGTGACGGAACAAGGGGGCTCCGTGAGCACTGCATCATCGCGGGGAGTGGGTACCCCGGCCATCCCGCACCCGCCGGCCCGGCCGCATCCCGCGGACTCGGAGGCGGCAGGGGACCGACCAGAGCGGGCGGACCACATGGATCAGCACGAGCAGGTGCACCAGCAACCCGATCCGCACAACCGGAGCGGCGCGCGGGCGATGTTCGCCGAGCTGCGACGGCTACCGGAGGGCTCCGCCGAGCGGGCCGAGTTGCGCAACAACCTCGTGCGTATGCATCTGCCGCTGGTGGAGCACCTGGCCCGGCGCTTCCGCAACCGCGGCGAGCCGCTGGACGACCTCACCCAGGTCGCCACCATCGGGCTGATCAAGTCCGTGGACCGGTTCGACCCGGACCGCGGGGTGGAGTTCTCGACCTATGCGACCCCCACCGTCGTGGGCGAGATCAAGCGGCACTTCCGCGACAAGGGCTGGGCGGTGCGGGTGCCGCGCAGGCTTCAGGAGCTGCGGCTGTCGCTGACGACGGCCACCGCGGAGCTCTCCCAGCGGCATGGCCGCGCCCCGACCGTCCATGAGCTGGCCCAGCATCTGTCCATCTCCGAGGAGGAGGTGCTGGAGGGGCTGGAGTCCGCCAACGCCTACAGCACCCTGTCCCTGGACGTACCGGACACGGACGACGAGTCCCCGGCGGTCGCCGACACCCTCGGCGCGGAGGACGAGGCGCTCGAGGGCGTCGAGTACCGGGAGTCGCTCAAACCACTGCTGGAGGATCTGCCGCCGCGCGAGAAGAAGATCCTGCTGCTGCGTTTCTTCGGCAATATGACGCAGTCGCAGATCGCGCAGGAGGTCGGCATCTCCCAGATGCATGTCTCCCGGCTGCTGGCCCGCACCCTGGCGCAGCTGCGCGACAAGCTGCTGGTCGAGGAGTAGCGAGCACACCTGGCCCAGGGTGCCCGGGCCTCCCCCGGGCACCGGCCGCACCCCGCCGGCCGCCCGCCCACCCGCGCGCCCGGCCGTGCGGACACCCCGGCCGCGTACCCGGCCGCACGCGTACCTGGTCGCATCCGTGCCCGGCCGCATACGTACCCGGTCAGGCGTCGGGAGCGGGGCGCGTCCTGTGGCGACAGTCCCTGGGAACCTAGGGCGTGTTTCGAAAGTCCCGCCTGCCCCGCGACGCCTGGCACGCGCGCTCGCTGCGTTGTCGGGATCGTCCAAGT
>NZ_BBOX01000050.1 GCF_001553455.1 Streptomyces hygroscopicus subsp. hygroscopicus | reverse complement strand
TAGGCGTCGCGGGGGCCGATGCCGAGGGCCTCGGTCGCCGTCGGGTTGATCAGCAGGACCAGGACGGCGAGGGCCGCGACGGCGGTGGCCACACCGGCGGCGATCAGACCGCCGCCGTTCTGCAGCAGCGTCCAGGCCACCGGCAGCGCCATCAGCTGAGTGATCATCGCGGGGCCGCGGCTCCAGCGGCGCCGCAGCCACAGCCCGCGGGCCGCGAGCAGCGGGAGCAGGGCCAGCGCGAGCACGGTGACCCCGAGCATCTCCGCCTGCTGGGGGCTCTCCGGGTCTCCGGTCAGCCCCATGATCAGCACATAGACGCCGAAGCCCAGCAGGACCACGCCCTCCGCGGCGGCCAGCAACGCGGCGGCGGTCAGCCGGACGGGACGGGGTCCGGTGGGCGCGGCGTCGGCGCCGCCGGACGCCTTGGCGGCGTCGGCGTCCGGCCGCTCGGCCGCCTTCCGTGCGGCGTCCTTCCGCTCGGTCGCCTTCTGCGTCGCGGCCTTCTGCGCCTTCTTCGCGGTAGCGGACTTACTTCTGCTCACCCCAGCAGCCTAGCCGCCCTCGGCCCGTCCGGGGCCGAGGTCCCTCTCCCGCCACGATCCCCGAATACTTCCCCGAAGAATTGCCTGAAGAATTCCGCGAAGATCACCGGGAGGACCCGGCCCCCCTGGGGCCGGTCGGCTCGGATGGGTAGGCTGGCGCGCATGCGCGCACTTCTCGTGGTCAACCCGGCAGCAACCACCACCAGTGCCCGCACCCGGGACGTTCTGTTCCACGCGCTCGCCAGCGATCTGAAACTCGACGTGGCGACCACGGAGTACCGGGGGCATGCGCGCGATCTGGCCCGGCGGGCGGTCGACGGTGGCACCCATGAGCTGGTCGTCGCACTGGGCGGCGACGGCACCGTCAACGAGGTGGTCAACGGACTGCTCCACCATGGTCCCGCCCCGCGCGAGCTGCCCCGGCTCGCGGTCGTCCCGGGCGGCTCGACCAATGTCTTCGCCCGCGCGCTCGGGCTGCCCAACGACGCCGTCGAGGCGACCGGCGCCCTGCTGGACGCGCTGCGGGACGGCACCGAGCGGACCGTGGGCCTCGGCCTCGCGGCCGGTACGCCGGGCACCCGGGACGAGTCGGTCCCGGCCCGCTGGTTCACCTTCTGTGCGGGCCTGGGCTTCGACGCGAGCGTCATCGGCCGGGTCGAGCAGCAGCGCGAGCGCGGCAAGCGGTCCACCCATGCCCTTTACATACGGCAAATGGTGCGGCAGTTCATCGGCGAGCCGCATCGGCGGCAGGGCACCATCACCCTTCGGCGGCCGGACGAGGAACCGATCGAGCAGCTGGCGCTGTCCATAGTCTGCAATACCGCCCCCTGGACGTATCTCGGCAACCGCCCGGTCTACGCGGCTCCCCAGGCCTCCTTCGACACCGCCCTCGACGTGCTGGGACTCAGCAAACTGTCGATGCCCGCGATGACCCGGTACGCGACCCAGCTGCTGATGTCGACCCCCGAGCGCGGGCCCCGCGGCAAGGGCGCGGTGTCGCTGCACGACCTGACGGACTTCACCTTGCAATCCCAGGCGCCACTGCCGTTCCAGATGGACGGTGACCACCTGGGACTGCGTACGAGCGTGACGTTCACAGGCGTACGCCGTGCACTGCGTGTGATTGTGTGAGTGAGACCGCAAAAAGTCCTTCTAGTCGAACGTTTACCCTGGGATCCACCCACCGGAAGTACGGCTGTGACAGAGCCGACACCAAGGAATCAAAAAAAACTTTCTGGAAGGGGTTGTATCCGCCGCCGAGGTTTGCGAGTCTCTTCTTGGCGATCGGGACGGCCTTCGGAAGGCCCCCTTGAGAGCCCGAACCCCCTCCTCATTCCACGGGACACCAGCCCGATCTGGTCGGCGTCCCTACCCTTGTGGAGGGATTCGTGAAAGCGTTCACATTCACAAGCAACGAGCCCGCAATACGAGGAGATGGAGCAGCCATGGACTGGCGTCACAACGCCGTTTGCCGCGAGGAAGACCCCGAGCTGTTCTTCCCCATCGGCAACACCGGTCCTGCGCTGCTGCAGATCGAGGAAGCCAAGGCCGTCTGCCGCCGCTGCCCCGTAATGGAGCAGTGCCTGCAGTGGGCGCTCGAGTCCGGCCAGGACTCCGGCGTCTGGGGTGGAATGAGCGAGGACGAGCGCCGCGCCATGAAGCGCCGTGCCGCTCGCAACCGGGCACGCAACGCCAGCGCCTGAAGCCCGCACCCCGTGGCCCCCGAGCCGCAGCGCGTAGAAACCCCCATGCGCACAGCATCATGAGCTTTGAGCCCCGGACCGGACGGTCCGGGGCTCAGTGCTTTTCCGGGCTCAGTGCTTTCCGGACCCCCGGAACGGGCTCAGTGCTCTCCGGGCTCCCGGAACGGGCTCAGTCCTCGGCGGCGTTCGGCGGTGTTCGGCGGTGTGCCGGACGTCTCAGCCCCCGGCGGTGCGTTCCGCGCCTCAGTGCTTCTGCTTCTCGGCACGCACCGGGAAGTCCAGCACCACCCGGGTGCCGCGCTCCGGGGCGGGCACCATGTCGAACGTCCCGCCCAGTTCCCCCTCCACCAGGGTGCGGACGATCTGCAGCCCCAGGTTTCCGGCCCGCTGGGGGTCGAACCCCTCGGGCAGCCCGCGCCCGTCGTCCTGGACGACCACCGTCAGCCGGCTCTCCTCACCGCTGCCACTACGCACCGCCGAGACCTCGACCGTGCCCTGCACCCCCGGTCCGAAGCCGTGCTCCAGCGCGTTCTGGAGGACCTCGGTGAGCACCATGGACAGCGGGGTGGCGACCTCGGCCTCGAGGATGCCGAAGCGTCCGGTGCGGCGGCCGGTCACCTTGCCGGGCGATATCTCGGCCACCATGGCCAGCACCCGGTCGGCTATGTCGTCGAACTCGACCCGCTCGTCGAGGTTCTGGGAGAGGGTCTCGTGCACGATCGCGATCGAACCGACCCTGCGCACCGCCTCGTTGAGCGCCTCCCGCCCCTGTGCGGAGTCCATCCGGCGGGCCTGGAGCCGCAACAGCGCCGCCACCGTCTGGAGGTTGTTCTTCACCCGGTGGTGGATCTCCCGGATGGTGGCGTCCTTGGTGATCAGCTCGCGCTCACGGCGGCGCAGTTCGGTGACGTCCCTCAGCAGGACCAGGGAACCGATGTGCAGCCCCTTGGGCTTGAGCGGAATGGCCCGCAGCTGGATGACCCCGTCGCCGCCCTCGACCTCGAACTCCCGGGGCGCCCAGCCGCTGGCCAGTTTGACCAGCGCCTCGTCCACCGGGCCGCGCACCGGGGCGAGTTCGGCGGTGGTCCTGCCCAGGTCGTGGCCGACGAGGTCGGCGGCGAGCCCCAGCCGGTGGTAGGCGGAGAGCGCGTTGGGGCTCGCGTACTGGACCACCCCGTCCGCGTCGAGCCGGATCAGCCCGTCGCCCGCACGCGGGGAGGCGTCCATGTCGACCTGCTGATTGGGGAACGGGAACGCTCCCGCGGCGATCATCTGGGCCAGGTCGGACGCGCTCTGGAGGTAGGTCAGCTCCAGCCGGCTGGGGGTCCGCACGGTCAGCAGATTGGTGTTCCGCGCGATCACACCGAGGACCCGGCTCTCCCGCCGGACCGGGATGGACTCCACCCGGACCGGCACCTCCTCGCGCCACTCGGGGTCGCCCTCGCGGACGATCCGGCCCTCGTCGAGCGCGGCGTCGAGCATGGGGCGACGGCCGCGCGGAACGAGATGGCCGACCATGTCGTCCTGGTAGGAGGTGGGCCCGGTGTTCGGCCGCATCTGCGCCACGGAGACGTAGCGGGTGCCGTCGCTGGTGGGGACCCACAGGACGAGATCGGCGAAGGAGAGGTCGGAGAGCAGTTGCCACTCCGAGACCAGCAGGTGGAGCCACTCGAGGTCGGAGTCGTCGAGGGCGGTGTGCTGGCGGACGAGGTCGTTCATGGAGGGCACGTTGCGAGCCTACCCCCACGGGGGGATGAGCCCATTCGCGCATAAGCATGGACAGACAGCAGTGGTCTAGTCCAGAATATCGAGCACTGCGATCTTCCGCTCTCCCCGCACAGGAGGGCGGATCGAGGGCCCGGAGCGCTCTGCCCTGACCGCCCCGGGGCCCTCGTCAGGTCGGCCGCTCGGCCGATGCAACTCCGGGCTGCGGTGCCGGGTGGGTTGAGGGTCCCGCCCTGGCGCCGCGGCCCGCGGGTGTCCCACTGGGCTCCCGCGCCTCCTCGGGAGCCGCGGGGGCCCTTCTGGTGTCCGCCCGGGAGCCCTTCCGGCGTCTGCCCGGGAGCCCTTTCGGCGCTCGCCCGGAAGGCTTTCCGCGTTCCGCCCGGAAGCCTCTTTCCGTTCCGCCCCGGAGCCCTTCCGGCTGCCCGCCCGGGAGCCTTCTCCGTCTGCTCGGGAGCCTTCCCGGTGCCCGCCCGGAAGCCTTTCTCCGTTCCGCTCGGGAGCCCTTCCGGCGCCCTACCCGGCGGGGACCCCAGCACCCGACCCCAACGGAGACCCCGGCACCCGACCCGGCGAGGACCCAGCGCCCCTCCCGGCGGGGGCCCCAGCGCCCGACCCCGGCGGGGACCCCGCGTGTGCGCAGGGTCCCCGCCGCGTGTCTCAGCGGGTCTCCGTCACCTTCGCCAGCGCCCGGGGCGCGTCCGGGTCCTGGCCACGGGCGATGGTCACCTCGTACGCCAGCATCTGCAACGGCAGGATCTCCAGGATCGGCTGGACCTCCTCGGCCACCCCGTCCGTCGGCAGGGCGAACCCCGCCGAGGCCCGCTCCACCTCCGACGCGCTGCCGATGACGACGAGGTCGGCGCCCCGGCCGCGCAGCCGCTCCAGGACCGGCTGCAACGCCTGGCCGCCCTTGCCCTCGGTGACGATCGCGATGACCGGCGAGATGTTGTCGACCATGGCGAGCGGGCCGTGCAGCAGATCGGCGCCGGAGTAGGAGAGCGCCGGGATGTAGCTGGTCTCCATCAGCTTCAGGGCGGCTTCCTTGGCGGTCGGGTAGCCGTAGCCCCGGGAGGTGAGGACCATCCGCTCGGCGAAGCGGTAGCGCGCCGCGAGCTGCCGCACCTCGTCCTGGCGGTCGAGGATCTGCTGGGCGAGGTCGGGCAGCACCTTGGCGGCCGCGCCGTCGCCGCCGCGCAGCCCCTCCACGAAGAGGTAGAGGGCGAGGAGTTCGGCGGTGTAGGTCTTGGTCGCGGGCAGCGCCTTCTCCGGCCCGGCCAGGACGTCGATGTGGAATTCGGAGACGGCCGCGAGCGGGGAGTCGGCGTTGTTGGTCACCGCGAGGGTGATCGCGCCGGCCGCGCGGGCGGCCTCGGTGGAGGCGACCAGGTCCGGCGAACCGCCGGACTGGCTGATGGTGATCACCAGCACGTCGGTGAGGTCCGGCTGAGCGCCGTACGCGGTGGTGGTGGACATGGAGGTCAGCCCGCAGGGCTTGCCGAGCAGGATCTCCAGCAGGTACTTGGTGTACAGCGCCGCGTTGTCCGAGGTGCCCCGGGCGGTGAGGAGGACGAAGCGCGGGTTGCGGGCGGCGATCCGCTCCGCGACCTCGCGGATCCTCGGGGCGCCCTGGTCGAGGATGCGGCGCAGTACGGCGGGCTGCTCGGCCATCTCGCCGGACATGATCCGGCCCGGCTGGTCGCTGTGCTGGGCCGTCGTGGCGGACATGCTGGGTGCCTCCAGGTGGCTGGCTGTACCGGCTGTGCTGAGGGGGTCAGTCCCCGGGTCGGTCGTCGGCGGCGACGCCGGCGATCACCTCGGCGGCCGCCCGTCCACACACCCGGGCGGCGCCGTGGGTCGCGATGTGCGGCGCACCGGCGGGTGGCGCCTGGGGCACCCCCATCTCCACCACGACCGTCTCCGGACGGGCGGTGAGCAGGGCGTCCAGCGCGTCGGCCATCCACGGGTGGCGGTGGACATCGCGGACCACGGCGACGATCCTACGGCCCGCCGCCGCGTCGAGCATGTTTTCGATCAGGCCCGGGACGCCCCGGGCCTCGGCGTCCCGCTGCCCGTAGGTGGCGGTTCCGGTGCCGGGCCGCAGCCGGGCCAGTTCACCGGCGACGCCCCACGGGGTCTCCTCGCCGACGGCGATGTTGGCGACCGGGGTGAGGGAGGCCACGTAGGCGGGCCCGGTCAGGGGTTCGTACGACGGCCCGGCCGGGGTGACCCGGAGCGCCCGGCGCGCGGCGGTGAGCCCCACCCCCGCGGCGGGCTCGACGCCGTGCGCCGCTCGCGGTCCGCCGGAGCGCCGCGTCCACTCCCCCAGGGCGCGCACCCGCTCCGCCGCCTCGGCCAGCCGCTCCTCGGCCAGCCGTCCCTCGGTGACGGCGGTGACCAGCGCGTCGCGCAGCCGCAGCACGGTGTCCTCGTCGGCGAGTCCGCCGCCGACGCAGATCGCGTCGGCGCCCGCGGCGATCGCCAGGACGCTGCCGCGCTCGATGCCGTACGCGTCGGCGATGGCCCGCATCTCCATGCCGTCGGTGACGATCAGCCCGTCGAAGCCGAGTCCGCCGTCCGCCACGGGCCGGCGCAGCAGACCGTGCAGCGCGGCGGGGCTGAGGGTGGCGGGCAGGTCGGGGTCGAGGGCGGGCAGCAGGATGTGCGCGCTCATCACGGCCTTGGTCCCGGCGGCGATGGCGGCGCGGAAGGGCACCAGTTCACGGGCGACCAGGGTGTCGAGACCGGCGTCGATGCGCGGCAGCGCGTGGTGGGAGTCGACGGCGGTGTCGCCGTGGCCGGGGAAGTGCTTGGTGCAGGCGGCGACTCCGGCGCTCTGCAGGCCCTCGACGTAGGCGGCGGTGTGCCGGGCGACGAGCCCCGGTTCGGCGCCGAACGAGCGCACGCCGATGACCGGGTTGTCGGGGTTGGAGTTGACATCGGCGGAGGGCGCCCAGTTGAGGTTGACGCCGCACTCCGCGAGGCGGCGGCCCAGCTCCCGGGCGACGGCCCGGGTCAGCTCCGGGTCGTCGACCGCGCCGAGCGCCAGGTTGCCGGGGAAGGAGGAGCCGGTGCGCACCTCCAGCCGGGTGACGTCACCGCCCTCCTCGTCGATGGCCACCAGGACGTCGTCGCGCTCGGCGCGCAGCTGGGCGGTGAGGGCGGCCAGCTGCTCGGGGGTGGCGATGTTCCGGCCGAACAGGCCGACGGAGGCGAGTCCCTCGCCGAGCCGGCGCAGCAGCCAGTCGGGGGCGGTGGTGCCGGTGAAGCCGGGCTGCAGAACGGTGAGTGCGTCGCGGGTGAGGGTGGCCGCATCATGCGTGAGGGTCGTCATATGCCGGGTTCATCCCTTCACAGCGCCGGAAGTGAGCCCACCGACCGCCTTGCGTTGCAGAAACAGGAACAGGAGCAGGATCGGGACGGCGAACAACGAGGCCGCTGCCATCGTCGCACCCCAGTCGTCGCCGAAGGCGGTCTGGAAACTGGACAGCCACAGCGGCAGCGTCTGGGCTCCGGGGTCCTTGTTCAGGATGAGGACGAGCGGGAACTCGTTCCAGGCCGTGATGAAGCCGAAGAGGGAGGTGGCCATCAGGCCGGGCGCCAGCAGCGGGAAGATCACCCGGAGGAACGCCTGCGTACGGGTGCAGCCGTCGACCATCGCCGACTCCTCCAGCTCCTTGGGGATGGCGGCCACGTAGGAGCGGAGCGTGAGGATGGTGAAGGGCAGCACCATGACCATGTAGAACACGGTCAGCGGAAGCAGGCTGTTCAGCATGTCGCCGTCGCGCACGAGCATGTAGATGGCGATGACCAGGACCTCCCAGGGCGCCATCTGCGCGATCATGAAGACCACCAGGAAGCCGCGGCGCCCCTTGAACCGCATCCGGGCCAGGGCGAACGAGGCGAACAGCGCGATCACCAGGGCGAGGACGACCGCCGAGAGGGTGACGGTGAGCGAGTTGCCCACCAGCGTCCAGAAGTGGTCGGCGTCGACGGCCTTCTGGAAGTGTTCGAGGGTGGCCGTGGTGGGGAACCACACCGGGTCCTCGGAGATGACGTCCGAGGTCGGCTTGAAGGCCGTGGTGAACATCCAGTAGACGGGGAACGCGAAGCCGATGAAGAGCACCACGGCGGTCGCGCCCGGCCACAGCCGGGCGAGCGGCGAGCGCTTCACAACTCGTCCTCCTCTTGCCTGAGCACGATCCGGAGGTAGTAGGAGGTCAGCGCCAGCAGGACCACGATGGTCAGCAGCGAGATCGCGGCGCCCATGCCGTAGTGCTGATTGCCCATGCCCTCGATGAAGGCGTAGACGGGGAGGGTTTCGGTGAGCCGCTCGGGGCCGCCCTCGTTGATCGCGAAGACCTGGGTGAACGCCTTGAAGACCCAGATGACTTCGAGGAACGTCGTGGCCAGCACGAACGGCTTGAGGAACGGCAGGGTCACCGAGGTGAAGCTCTTCCAGGTGCCGGCGCCGTCGAGCGCGGCCGCCTCGTAGAGCTCACCGGGGATGGTGGTGGTCGCGGCGTAGAGGTTGATCGCCACGAAGGGGATCGACTGCCAGACGATCAGCACCGTGATGACGAAGAAGGTGGAGAACTGGCCGCCGGTCCAGTTGTAGTCCGCCATGGAGTGCCAGCCGAGCGCGTCCAGGACCCAGTTGACCACCCCGTAGCGGGCGGCGAAGAGCCACTGGAAGACGGTGGTGGCGGCGATGGTGGGCATGGCCCAGGCCAGGACCAGACCGACCGAGAGCAGCAGCCGCATCCTGCTGCCGAGGCGGGCCAGCAGCAGTCCGATCAGGGTGCCCAGCACCATGATCAGCACCACGTTGACCCCGGTGAAGATCACCGACCGCAGGGTGACGCGCCAGAAGTCCTCGCTGGTCAGCGTCTCGCGGTAGTTGTCGACCCCGTTCCACTCGGTGAGGTGCTGGATCAGCTGCCGCATATTGAGGTTCTGCAGCGACAGCATGCCGTTCTTGACCAGCGGCCAGCCCAGCAGCACGGCGGCCGCGGCCAGCGCGGGCAGCAGGAGCAGATACGGGGCGGCGCCGGTCAGCCGCCGGCGCCCGG
>NZ_BBOX01000049.1 GCF_001553455.1 Streptomyces hygroscopicus subsp. hygroscopicus | reverse complement strand
GGGCCACCGGGCCGGGGGCCGGCGGTGCCCCGCTCCGGCGGACCCCGGCCGCCGCCGGGCCGGGATCCTCGCGTTCGGTCGCCACGGCCATCGTGCTCAGTGCTCCTGGCTGAGGCGCTTGTTCATCTCGCCCTCGACCGACTTCGCGGCGGCGGCCGGTGACTTACCGTTCAGCACCGCGGTCATATAGGTCTTGATCGGGTTGGGGGCGTTCTCCACCGGGGCCCATTCGGGGATCAGCGGAGTGGTGCCGCCGCTCGCGGCGGCCGGCGCGGCGGCCTGGGCGGCGGGGTTGCCCTTGAGCTGCTCCTGGAGCGACTCCTTGTTGGGGATGACACCGCCCTCCTTGGCGAGCTGTCCCTCGTAGGTGTCATTGAGCGCGATCTTCAGGAACTCCTTGGCCAGCTCCTGCTTGTCGCTGCCCGCGGCGACGGCGAGGTTGGAGCCGCCGAGGAAGACGCCCTCCGGCTTGCCGGCGGTCTCACCCGGGATGGTGAAGTAGCCGATGTCCTTCTCGATCTTCGGGTTGGCCTTGATCGCGACACCGGCCTCCCAGGGCATGCCGATGAAGGCGCCGGTCCTGCCCTTGGCGAAGACCTCGCCCTGCTGCGGGGTGGCCTCGTCCTTGTCCTTGGGGGCCTGGCTGAAGGACTGGTACTGCTTGTAGATGTCCATGGCCTTGCCGACCTTGGGGTCGGCGAGGTTGGAGACCCACTTGTCGCCACTCTTCTTGACGAGGTCGGCGCCGGTGCCGATGGTCAGCCCGTCGAAGAAGTACCAGTTCTGGCCCGGGAGGTAGATCGGCTCGGCGTCGGTCTTCTTCTTGATGGCGTCGAGGTCACGGAAGAACTCGGTACGGGTCTTGGGGGTGTCCTTGATCCCGGCCTCGGCCCAGATCTTCTTGTTGTAGACGACGACCCGGTTGGACGCGTACCACGGCGCCGCGTACTGCTTGCCGTCGTAGACCGCGGACTTGTTGAGGGACTCCGCCCAGTCGGCGCCGATCGACTTCTTGAGGTCGCCCAGCTCGGCCAGTCCGCCGGCCTGCGCGTAGGAGGGGGTCTGGGTATTGCCGATCTCCAGCACGTCCGGCGGGTCGGATTCCGAGAGCGCCGTGGTCACCTTCTGCTGAATGCCGTTCCACTGCTGGGTCTCGATCTTCAGCGTGGCGCCGGTCTTCTTCTCAAAAGCGGCCTTGACATCCTTCGTCCAGCCGTCGGGCGCGGAGCCGTCCATCGCCCAGACGGTCAGCGTCTGCCCCTTAAAACCATCCGCTCCGGCCTTGTCGTCGTCGCCGTCGGACCCACAGGCCGCGACGGATACCAGCATTGCCGCGACACCCGTCGCCGCTATGAGCCCACGCTTCACAGCACTCTCCTCACAAGGACCGGATCAGGGTTTAATGGTCCAGACCAGTGCCCCGCAGCTTGGCCTAGACCTTTAGGGGTGTCAAGGGTGTATAAGAGTCACCGTGGGCTCCGTTACCGGACCGACACCTCCCGACATCCGGACCGAGGAATCGCCCGGAGCCGGGACCGTGCCACGATGTGAGGCGCTGAATTCTTCAAAAGACCGGTGACGGCGACAGACGCCGGTGACGGCGGCGGACCAGGAGTCGGAAGGGCGCGCGATGGAGACCGACGGGGCAACGGCGGCAGCGGCGGCCACCACGGCGGCCGAGAGCGGCGGCAACGGCTCCGGCGGGGCGCGCACCGCACGCGTCCCGAAGTACTACCACCTCAAGCGCCACTTGCTGGAGATGACCGAGACCCTGCCACCCGGCACCCCGGTCCCCCCGGAGCGCACCCTGGCCGCCGAGTTCGACACCTCGCGCACCACCGTGCGCCAGGCGCTCCAGGAACTGGTCGTCGAGGGGCGCCTGGAGCGGATCCAGGGCAAGGGCACCTTCGTGGCCAAGCCGAAGGTCTCCCAGGCGCTGCAACTCACCTCGTACACCGAGGACATGAAGGCCCAAGGCCTGGAGCCCACCTCCCAGCTGCTGGACATCGGCTACGTCACCGCCGACGACCGGCTCTCCGGGCTGCTGGACATCGCCACCGGCGGGCGGGTGCTGCGCATCGAGCGGCTCCGGCTGGCCAGCGGTGAGCCGATGGCGATCGAGACCACCCACCTGTCCGCCAAGCGCTTCCCCGCGCTGCGCCGCAGCCTGGTCAAGTACACCTCGCTCTACACGGCGCTGGCCGAGGTCTACGACGTCCGGCTGGCCGAGGCCGAGGAGACGATCGAGACCTCGCTGGCCACCCCGCGCGAGGCCGGGCTGCTGGGCACCGACGTGGGGCTGCCGATGCTGCTGCTCTCGCGCCACTCGCGGGACGCGTCCGGGGAGCCGGTGGAGTGGGTGCGGTCGGTCTACCGCGGGGACCGCTACAAGTTCGTGGCCCGGCTGCAGCGGCCGCACGGCTGAGCGCCGAGCCGCGCTACGGCGATCGGCCGGGCCTTCCCCGCGCCTGAAGCCGGGCCCTCCCTGCGCCTGAAGCGGCGGGCCGCACCACGGCCGGGTACCGAGCCGCGCTACGCCAGAGGGCCTCAGCCGCAGTACGGCCGGACACCGAGCGGCCCTACGGCCGAGCGCGGAGCGGCCCTACGGCCGGACGCCGAGCGGCCCTACGGCTGGGCGCTGAGCGGCCTTACAGCTGGGCGCTGAGCGGCCTTACGGCTGGGCGCCGAGCGGCCCTACCGCCGGACGCCGAGCCGCGCCCCGGCCGGGGCGCACCGCGGCTGACCGGCTTACTTTCTCATTTCGATATACGGACGGGTAGTGACTGCCGCCCGGCCCCGGGCTTAGATTTCCTGCGCATTGCACAAATGATCAGCTGTGACGCAGGTGATGAGCCGAGGGGACGGGAGCCCGCCACATGTCAGACACGTCCACCGCACCGGGCAGGAGACCGGTCGTCACGCCGCCGCGCGTCCTGGCCGCTCTCTGCCTGATCGCACCCTTCGTCGGGATGCTCTGGGTCGGCTCGTACGCCAAAGTCGAGCCGACCTTCATCGGGATCCCGTTCTTCTACTGGTACCAGATGCTCTGGGTGCCGGTCTCGGCCGCCCTGACCTCGGTCGCCTACGTCCTGGTCCGCCGCGAGCAGCGGGCGCGCAAGGGGGGTGACGGGGCATGAACGACGGAGTGAACGGCGTCGCACTCGCCGTCTTCATCTTCTTCTTCGTCGTCGTCACGGTCATGGGGTTCCTGGCCGCGCGCTGGCGTGCCGCCGAGAACGCCAACAACCTCGACGAATGGGGGCTGGGCGGCCGCAGCTTCGGCACCTGGATCACCTGGTTCCTGCTCGGCGGCGACCTCTACACCGCGTACACCTTCGTCGCCGTCCCGGCGGCGATCTACGCGGCGGGCGCGTCCGGTTTCTTCGCGGTCCCGTACACCATCCTGGTCTACCCGCTGATCTTCACCTTCCTGCCCCGGCTGTGGTCGGTGTCGCACAAGCACGGGTACGTCACCACCTCGGACTTCGTCCGCGGCCGGTTCGGCTCCAAGGGGCTCTCGCTGGCCGTCGCGATCACCGGCATCCTCGCCACCATGCCGTACATCGCCCTCCAGCTCGTCGGCATCCAGGCGGTGCTGGACGTGATGGGCGTCGGCGGCGGGGAGAACACCAACTGGTTCATCAAGGACCTGCCGCTGCTGATCGCCTTCGGTGTGCTCGCGGCGTACACCTACTCCTCGGGTCTGCGTGCCCCCGCGCTCATCGCCTTCGTCAAGGACACCCTGATCTACATCGTCATCGCGGTGGCGATCATCTACATCCCGATCAAGCTGGGCGGCTTCGACGACATCTTCAGCGCGGCGAGCGACAAGTTCACCAAGGCCGGCGCGGGCGCGATCGCGCCCGGCGCGGAGGGCCAGTGGGCGTACGGCACCCTGGCCCTGGGCTCGGCGCTCGCCCTGTTCATGTATCCACACTCGATCACCGCCACGCTCTCCAGCCGCAGCCGTGAGGTGATCCGCCGCAACACCACGATCCTGCCGCTGTACTCGCTGATGCTGGGGCTGCTGGCGCTGCTCGGCTTCATGGCCATCGCCGCCGGGGTGAAGGTCGACAACGGCCAGCTGGCCATCCCGCAGCTCTTCGAGGACATGTTCCCCGACTGGTTCACGGGCATCGCCTTCGCCGCGATCGGCATCGGCGCCCTCGTCCCGGCGGCCATCATGTCGATCGCCGCGGCGAACCTCTTCACCCGCAACATCTACAAGGACTTCCTGCGGCCGAACGCCTCGGCCGAGGAGGAGACCAAGGTCTCCAAGCTGGTCTCGCTGCTGGTGAAGGTCGGCGCGCTGATCTTCGTGCTGGGCATGGACAAGACCGTCGCGATCAACTTCCAGCTGCTGGGCGGCATCTGGATCCTCCAGACCTTCCCGGCCCTGGTGGGCGGCCTGTTCACCCGCTGGTTCCACCGCTGGGCGCTGCTGGCGGGCTGGGCGGTCGGCATGGTCTACGGCACGTGGAAGGCGTACGACACCCCGAGCGGCGCCCAGAGGCACTTCGGCAACACCGCCGACATCCCCGGCATCGGGGAGATCGGCTACATCGGCTTCACCGCCATCGTGCTCAACGTGCTGGTGACCGTCGTGCTGACGGTGGTGCTGCGCGCGCTCAAGGCGCCCGACGGCATCGACGAGACCACCGCCGCCGACTACACGGCGGACGCGGGCGACCCGGGCGTCCAGGTCGACCTCCCGCCCGCCACGGCGGGCTCCCCGGGCGGCCACTGACGCCTGGCGGCGGGCCGCGCGGATCGCCCGGTCCTCGCGGATCGCCCGGCTTGCTTGGCTTGCTTGGCTTGCTTGGCTTGCTTGGCTTGCTTGGCTTGCTTGGCGAACGGGCCGCCGGCTCCCCTCGCGGGGGCCGGCGGCCCGTATCTGTGGTCGCGGGGTACCGGGGTGCCGGGCGCGGGGCTTACGGGTGGTACTTCTCCTCGACCGTCTCGGCACCGGCGGACTTGGTGCTCAAGGTGACGCGGACGGTCACGCTGCCGGTCTTCGCGGCCTTCTCCAGATCGTCCGCGGTGCACTTCGTGGTGCCGTAGCCGTCCTCGCCGAGGGCCACATGGCCGGACTCCTCGCCGCAGATCGCGGCCGCGCCGAAGATCTGGGTGGCGTTGGAGATGAAGAACGCCTGGTCGGTGCTGCCGTCGTCGGGGTGGACGATCAGCTTGCCGGGCGCGAGGTACTGCAGCTTGCCGACGTACGTGTGGTGGTTGCCCGCGTTGGCGACGCCGCCGCCGGAGGAGGCGGACCCACCACCGGTGCCGCCGCCGTTCTGGCCCTGCGAGCCGGAGCTGTCCGAGGAGGAACCGCCCGTCGAAGAGCCCTCCTTGGCGGTGCCGCCCGTGGAGGAGCCCCCCTTGGCGGAGCCGCCCGTGGACGGGGCCGAGGCCGAGGCGTCCTGCGAGGCGGACGCGGCGGAGGAGCTCGAGGAACCGGCGGACTCCGAGTCGTCGGGACCGCATGCCGTCGCCCCGAGGCCCAGCGCCGCGGCGGCGACGATGGCGGCGGCGATGCGGCGGCCGGCACGGCCGCGGAAGCGCTTGGTGGTGGTGGCGGTGTTCATGGTGGTGCTCCTGTTGTTTCTGTTCTCTCGTCTCGCTCCCGGACGAACATCAGCTTCGGAGATCGGCTTGGCGTTCTGCTAACGGACGGCTAATGCGCTGGTGACAGGGGGATCAGCGGGGTCGCGGCCCCGTCCGGATGGGGCCCGTCCGGGTGAGTACGGATACCTACGCCGCGATGAGTGACGGCGCGGATCCGGCCCGCCGGGACCGCGACCTACTGTCCGGTACATGACCGAGAGCGAGGTTGCCGCCGGAAAGAGCGGCGGCGGGTGCGGAGCCGGGTGTGCCAGTGTGGTGGGTCTGCTGCTGGCCGTGGCCATGGCCGTGCTCGCGTACGCGAGCACGGATTCGACCTATCCCGACGTCGACCCGGAGAAGAGGGCGCGCCGGCTCTCCGGTTACTCCCAGGACGCCTACGGCGCACTCGGCATCGACCGCACCCTCGAAGGCGGCTACGTCGACGTCTTCACCAACAACACCTTCGGGGCCGACGACTGCTACCCGGACGGCCTGTTCAGCTTCGCCGACCCGCCCGTGGACGGCGCGTACCGGCTGTACCAGGAGTGGACCCTGAGCAAGGTGCGCAAGGCGGACGCGCTCCCCGGCCTGCGCGGGGTGCGCGATCGCCTCAAAGCCAAGGGATGGCACGTCACGGAGTACGGCAAGAACGAGCAGATCGAGGAGTGGAGCGTAGAAGCGGAGCGCGACGGGGGCTACGCGATGAAGGTCAGCTGGGAACCGGAATACCAGCGGCTCTCCGGCTTCGTCAGCGCGTCCTGCGCGATGGACCCCGGCTGGCCGGAGAAGAAGCGGGAACAGGAGGAGGAGGACGGGTACAGCGGCTCGTACGACGGGCCGACCCTGAACTTCCCCCCGGCGCTCACCCCGGCCTGATACCGGCGCGTCAGGCGGCGGTCCCGAAGGCGTCGCGGGGCTGCGGGGCCAGTTCGAACCAGAGCAGCTTGCCGCTCCTGCCGAACAGCTCGTCGGCGAGCGCGTAACCGCCCCAGTTGTCCGCGCAGATCCGGACGATGAGCAGTCCGCGCCCGTAGGTGGCCTCGGTGTTCGCGGCGGCCTCCGCGAGGGCGGACGAGCGGTCGAAGAGGGCCGGGGGCTTGTCGAAGGGCGGCGGGATGTCCGGATTGGTGTCCCACACGCTGATCCGCAGGCGGCCCTCCTCCACGGTGCGGATGCGCATTTCGGCCGGACCGGTGGTGTGGCGGTAGGCGTTGGTGACCATTTCGCTGGTGAGCAGGGTCGCGGGGTCGGTGAATCCGCCCATGCCGTGCCGGGCGAGGACCGCACGGAGGGTGATCCGGGCGATGGCGGCGGCGCGGGGGTCGTGGGGCAGGCGAAGTGAGTAGGACCAGGGGTTTTCCGTTGCTGCGGTGGGCATGAAGTCTCCGGTTTGTGCGTGGAGTTGGACGATGTCCGGGCACACACCGTAGCCTGCAACCCTTAAGGTATTTACCCCCTGACGGGAAAGGGGTGCATATACCACTCGTGTGAGTGACACGCCTGTTGCGCATGAGCAGGGAGAATCAGCAGATGCCCATGAGAAGCGTTCCGACCGCACGCCAACTCCGCCTCGGCACCGAGCTGCGTAGGCTCCGCGAGCGCGCCGGTCTGTCGTCCACCGAGGCCGGGCGGCTGCTCGGCACCAACCAGACGACGATCAGCAACATCGAGGCGAGCCGGTTGGGCGTGAGCGCGGAGCGGCTGCGAGCGCTCGCACGGAACTACTCGTGCGCGGACGAGGCTCTGATCACGGCACTCATCGACATGGCGGCGCAGCGCAAGCGCGGCTGGTGGGAGGAGTACCGGGAAATCCTGCCCACCGGATTGCTCGACCTGGCCGAGCTGGAACACCACGCCGTGGCACTGCGCACGGCGTATATCGCTCACATCCCTGGCCTGCTGCAAACGCCCGAGCATGCCCGGGAGATCTTCCGGCAGGCCGTGCCGCCGCTGCCTCCCCCAGACGTGGAACACCGTGTCTCGCACCGCATCAAGCGCCAAGCGATCCTGTACCGCGAAAACCCCACGCCGTATACAGCGATCGTCCACGAAGCCGCACTGCGCATGCGTTTCGGCGGCCCGGATACGGCACGCCTCCAGTTGCAGCACATCCTCGACATGAGCGAACACGAGCACATCAAGGCGCTCGTGATCCCCTTCGAAGCCGGGTCGTTCCCGGGCTCGGGACAGTCCGTTTGCTACGTCACCGGGCCGGTCCCGCAGCTGGACACGGTCCAACTCGACGCGGAATATGGCTCCGAACTCCTCGACGCCGCCGCCCAGTTGGAGAAGTACCGCGTCGTACTGGACCGCATGGAAGCAGTCGCTCTGCCGGAGAACAAATCCCGCGACCTCATCCGGAACATTATCCGCACCATGAAAGGTGAATGAGTTGTCCACTCATGACTGGCGGAAGTCCTCGTACAGCGCGGAAGCCAACGCCTGCCTCTACGTCTCCGCGCCCGACAGCGCCACCATCCGGCTCCGCGAGAGCGACGAACCCGACACCATCCTCACCACCACCCCCACCGCCCTCGCCGCCCTCATACGCAGCACCAAAGCAGGGCGACTCGACCACCTCGGCATGGCATAGGGCGGAACGCATGCCCACCCACTGCTGGCGGAAGTCCTCGTACAGCTCCCAAGGGGCGAACTGCCTGTACGTCTCCGCCCCCGACAACGCCACCATCCGACTCCGCGAAAGCGACAAACCCGACACCATCCTCACCACCACCCCCACCGCCCTCGCCGCCCTCATACACAGCGCCAAAGCAGGACGACTCGACCACCTCGGCGCAGCGTAGAGCGTGAGGTGATCAGGAGGCTGGCGGCGTGGCGAGGTAGTCGCCGTGCTCCAGATCGTCGAGCAGGGTCGGGTGGGTGGGGGACCAGCCGAGCAGCCGCTGGGTGTGGGCACTGGAAACGGGCCCGTCGAAGCCGTACAACGCGGCCGGCGACGGGCTGTGGAAGTGCGGGGCGGCCTCGTCGGGGGTCAGTGGGGCCGTGGGAAGGCCGAGGCCCCGGGGGCAGATCACGCGGGCCCTGCCGGCCGAGGAACTGCTGGCGCTGGTGGTGCACCTCTCCCTGCTGGGCTCGGACGCGTCCCCGGCGCCCGAGCCCGGCACGGCGCACGGCGCACGACGTGCGGCGTCGCGCGATCGTGGCGACGGTGCGCGCCCTCACCGCTCTGTGACGGTCTGGGCCGCGAGGCGGTTGACGACCGTGTTGTCCGCAACGTTGCCCCGCCATGGGTGGGTCACAACGCCATGGGTGGGTCACAACGCCATGGGTGGGTCACAAGGAGGTGCGGGCGATGGTGCCTGCGGTGAGGGTGGCCAGCATGTCTTGCAGGGCGGTGACGAAGTCCAGCTTGAACGCGGTGAGTGACGGGTCGGCCCGGTAGGCGGCGAGCATCGCCTCGGAGGGGCGGGCGTGCGTCCATACGGCACCGATCACCATGATCATGGCTGCGGTCAGCCGCGGGGCGTCCTTGCCCAGTTCGGGCAGGTAGCGGCCGGTCAGCGTGGCGATGGCGACGACGTTGGCCACGGCCGCGCGCTTGTAGCGGGCGGCTACCTCGGCGGAGACGTTGTGCTCCAGCACGCCCGCCTGCCTGCTCGGTCGCCGTTGGCACATCGGCCGGCGCCTACGTCGCGACGATGGCCATGGGCGGCGTCGACCTGGTCGAGCGCGCCCGCGCCGAACAGAGCGGCGCCCTGCTCACGTCACTGGCACCGGTGCCCGGACCAACCCCCGGCACCACCACTGACACCAGCGGCAGCACCAGCGGCGGCACGAGCGCGGTTCCACCGGACATCATGCGCTTGATGCTCTCCCCCGAGGGGCCGAGCATCGAGCGAGCGCGCGCCATCGGCCATCTCGCCATGACCGCTGCACGCGACCTGGACCAGGACGCGGCCATGCACCTGTGGCGGTCCGTACTGCCGCTTTCCGTCTGGCCGGAGGGGGACCTGCGCATCACCAGCGTGTGCTGTGAAACCGGCGAGACCGTGTTGTGGACGCGAAGCGACGGCATTGATCTGCCCACAGCCGTCGCCTCATCCTGCGCCGTACCCGGCTTCTTGCCACCGGTCCCATTCGACGGCGCCCATTACTGCGACGCCCCCCGCCTCCCCAGCGCCGCCGCACTGGCCAAGGAGAAGAACCTCGACGCCATCATCTTCATCGGCCCTCGCGCGGGAGCACTCGCCAACGTGGCCGAAGACGCGGAACTCGACGAGCTCGAACGACAGGGACTACGCGTCGTGAGGATCACCGACGGCCCGGACTTCACCGACGTTGCCGGAGAACTTCTCGACCAACGACTGCGCCCCCGCGCCGCCCAGATCGGCCTGGACGACGGCCGCAGGGCTGCCCAGCAGGTCGCGGCGCTGCGGTGAGGGACAGCCACTCGGCTGTCAGAGCAGGGATCGCGGGACGGCCCTTCATACCGGCGGTCGGCCCGCGCGGGCCGACGTACGCGCGGCTGGGGATGTCGTGGGTGGCGCCGGTCACCGGGCCCTGTGGAACGAGGCCCGGTGACCGGCGCGGTGGGTCGTCAGACGCTCGGTCAGACGTAGGTGAAGCCGCCGGGGACGGTGATGGTGCCGAACGCCGTCACCAGCGTGACGGTCGCGTTTCCGGCCACTCCGGGCGGGGTGGTGCCGGTGACCGTGGTGGCGGTGGCGGACACACCAGTGGCGGGAACGCCGTTGAACAGCACGGCCAGCACACCGCCGAGGTTGGTGCCGGTGATGGTGAACGCCGTGCCACCGGCGATGGGCCCGGAGGTGGGGCTGATGGCGGCGGCCGTCGACGCGGGCGGAGGCACGAAGTAGGTGAAGCCGCCGGGGACGGTGGTGCTGCCGCCGGGCCCGGTGACCGTCACGGCGACGTTGCCGCCCGCGGGCGGGCCCGCCGGGGTGATGCCGACCAGGCTGGTCCCGGCGGGGTTGATGAACAGGATCGTCGAGGGGTTCCCGCCGAAGCTGACGCCGGTGACGCCGGTCAGGTTGGTGCCCGTGATCACGTACAGCGTGCCGCCGGTGGTCGGGCCCACGGTCGGGGTGATGGCGACGGCGGCGGGCGGGGCCGGTGCCACGTAGGTGTAGGGCAGGGAGTTGCTGGTACCGGTGGCGGTGGTGACGGTGACCTGGACGACCCCGGCCGCGTGCGGCGGGGCTATCACCACGATCACGTCGTAGCCGTTGTTGCCGCCGCCTCCGGGCCAGCCGCCCCCACCGGGCCAGCCGCCGCCACCGGGCCAGCCCCCTCCGTCACCCCAACCCCCGCCGGGATAGTCCTGGTAGACGATGGTGGCGGGTGTACCGCCGAAGGACACGCCGGTGACGCCGCGCAGGTTCTGCCCGAACAGCCGGACGTAGTTCCCGCCGGCCGCCGGTCCCGAGTCGGGTGCCAGGGCGAGCAGCAGCGGCGGTCCCGCCGGGGGCCGGGGCCAGTAGTCCGCGGCGGCGGTGGTCGCGAGAGCGGTCGAGGTCATGATTGGTCCTCCCGGGGAAGGGTCGGTGCCGCGCACCAGTGGCATGCCGATGTGGTGGGCCACTGCTGGTCAACGCCGCGTCTCCAGCACGCGGTCGAGGCAGGCCGTACCGGCGGAACGGAAAGCCGCCGGGCTGCCGGTCGGAGCGCCGGAGCGGTGCGCGGATGATGGCGGAGCCACGGGGCGAACGCCCGGCTCCTGGAGTGGCCGATGAGATACGGAGCAGCCTCGGCGGCCACGTTCCCAGTTATCCACGCGCTCCCGTATCGCTCAAGACCCCTGGGCGGCCATCACTCGTTTGGCGCATACCACGGGGACGTGCGGCGCGCGTGTAATGGAGGGCATCGGCAGTGCCGGTCCCTCGTACGACCGACCGGGGAGGGAGCGATCCGATGAGCCTCGCGGCGTTCCTCCTCGCGCTCGGCACCACCTGTCGCATCACCCGCTTCATCACCAAGGACACGCTGGCGGCGGGCTTCAGATCGTGGGTCGCCGACCGCTTCGGTGACGACTCGGGGCCGTCGTACCTGGTCAACTGCGGCTGGTGCACCAGCACATGGGTTGCCGGGGCGACCGCCGTGTACGCGTCCTTGCTGCACACCACCGCGTGGTTCCAGCTGCCGGCCACCGCCCTGACGCTCTCCTACCTGGCCGGTGTCGCCTCGCGGTGGCTGGACTGACATCCACGCGAGGACTGACATCCACGCGAACGCGTCTCGAAGGAAAGGAACGGGCAGCCATGGCCTGCAACTGTGGTGGTGGAACACCTCGAACGGTCGTCGTCTACCACCTGACACTGCCGGACGGCACGGTCCGGCGCTACGTCACCTACCAGGAAGCCGAGGCGGCCAACCGGCGCGCGGGCTTCACCGGAGTGATCACCACCGTCGCCCAGTGACGACGGCACCCGCACCGGAGAAGCCCGCACCGCCTGAGCGCGGGCCCGGCTGTCGGTGGGGTGCGGCACACTGCGGACATGGACATCACGATCAGGCACGCGCGGGACGAGGAGCTGGACCGGATCGGAGAGCTCACCGCGCAGGTCTACCTCGCGGACGGGCTGCTGGACTTCGGGAACAGCGACCCCTACCTCGCCACGCTGCGCGACGCCCGGCGCCGCGCCACGGAGGCCGAGCTGCTGGTCGCGGCCGACGCGGCGAGTGATGAGGTGCTGGGCTCCGTGGCGCTCGCGGTGCACGGGGAGGCGTACGCGGACCTGGCCCGGCCCGGCGAGGGCGAGTTCCGGATGCTGGCCGTGCGGCCCGCATCGCGGCGGCGCGGGGCGGCCGAGGCGCTGGTGCGGGCCTGTCTGGACCGGGCGCGCGAGCTGGGTCTGGAGCGGGTCGTGATCAGCAGCCAGCAGTCGATGACCGCCGCCCACCGGCTGTACGGCCGACTCGGCTTCGTCCGGGCGCCGGAGCGGGACTGGTCACCGCTAGCGGACACGGACATGATGCTCCGTTCACCGTAGAGCTCTGACCAGCGTTCACCGTGGAGCTCTGACCAGGGGGACGAGACCTCGGGGGCGGGATTCCGGGGCGGGCCCCAGGGGCCCCCTTCCGGGGTCGGGACTTCCGGAGGGCGAGGTCCCGGAGGCGGGATTCCGGGGGCAACCGCCCCCTCGCCCCCACCGACCGCCAGCGCAGCCAGCCGCACCCTCGCCCCGGCGACCGCTAGCGCAGCCAGCCGCGCTCGCGCAGGGCGGCGGTGAAGGCGGCGTACGACTCGTCGAGGGCGGCGCGTTCGGCCTCGTCCGGTTCGATGTCCCGGCCGGTACGGACCATCGCGGCGGCGCTCGTCGCCACGTCCGGGTGGAGGGTGCCGGACGCGGCGAGGAGAGCGGCGCCGAAGGCGGTTTCGGCGTGGTCGGCGATGCGGAGGGGGCGGCCGAGGACGGTGGCCCGGACGCGGTTCCACAGCGGGCTGCGGCTGCCGCCGCCCGCCGCCCACAGCGGGCCCTCGACCGTGACGCCCAACTCCCCTACCCGGTCCAGCGCGAGGCGCTCCAGGAAGGCGACGCCCTCCAGGTCGGCGCGGTGGCGGTCGGCGTCGTCGGCCGGGCTGCCCAGGAGGAAGCCGCGCGCCGCGCCGCTGACGAACGGGAAGCGCTCGCCCTCGCGGCGCAGGGGGTAGGCCACCACGGACGCCGGGCCACGGGCCTCGGCGGCCGCGTCGAGCGCGGGCAGCCGGTCGGCGGGCAGATGGGCGAGGGCCTCGCCGCCGGTGTTGGACGCGCCGCCCGGCAGCCACCAGCCGTCGGGGTGGCGGTGGCTGTAGAGCGCGCCGGACGGGTCGGCGGTCAGCTCCCGGGTGACGCCCTTGAGGACGTACGTGGTGCCGAGGACGCCCACGAACTGACCGGGCCGCACGGCCCCGGTGGCGAGCTGCCCGGCACAGCCGTCCGTCATCCCCAGGCGCACCGAACAGCCCACCGGCAGCCCGGTTTCGCTCGCGGCCACCGCGCACACCGTGCCGGCCCCGGTGGCGGGGGCCTGTACGGGCGGCAGCCACCCGGGCGGTACGCCCAGCGCGGCCAGGACCTCGCCCGGCCACTCGCCCACGCGTGGGTCGTAGCCGCTCTTGAGGGCGTGGCTCCAGTCGGTGGCGACCGGCCCGCCGGTCAGCCGCCGTCCGATGAGGTCGGGGGTGTGGAGGAGGTGGCGGCCCCGGCCGTCGTCCGACCCGTACGCCTCCGCCAGCCAGGCGATACGGCCCAGCGCCGCCGTAGGGCCGACCGTCAGGCCGAGGTCACGCCAGCGCGCGGCGCCCAGTTCCTGGGCGCGTGCGTTGAGTTCCGTGGCGCGGCGGTCGTCGTACATCAGGGCGGGGCCGACCGGTTCGCCCGCGTCGTCCGCCAGGACGACCGTGCCCGAGGTCGCCGAGGTGGCGACGGCCGCCACCTCCCGGCCGCCCAGCGGAAGCGCGGCCGTCGCCCGGCGCAGGGCCGCCGCCACGGCGGGCCACCAGGCCCGCGCGTCCTGCTCGCTACGGCCGCCCGCGCCGCGCACCGGAGCGGGCAGGGGCGCACGGCCCTCCGATCGCACCCGTCCGTGCGCGTCCACGCACATCACCCGCACCGCCGCCGTGGCGATGTCGATCCCGGCGACCACTTCGGACTGACCAGTTGCCACACGCATGGCGTTAAATTAACACCGTAGACGTTAAGAAGCAGCCCCAAGAGCCGTGACGAACCGGCCCCGGACCCCGGACCGGCTCCCGGACCAGAGACCGGCCCAGGGCCACACACCGCCCGCGAGCCGGATACCGACCACCCGGGCCCCGGGCCCCCGGGCCGCACACCGACCCGGGCCAGACACCGACCCGGGCCACACACCGACCCGGGCCAGACGCCGACCCCCGCGCCGAGAGACCGGCCCCGTGCCAGACCGGCCGCCGCACTACGGGACCGGCTTCGCGACCCTCACGTCCACGCTCTCCCGTAGCTCCTCCAGCAGCCCCGCCTCGATCCCGTCGTCCACCACCACCTGGTCGAAGTCGTCCACCGGGCACAGCCGGTGCAGCGCGGTGCGCCGGGTCTTGGAGGCGTCCATCAGCAGCACCTTGCGGGTGCCGGCCGCCAGCATCGCCCGCTTGACCAGCACCACGTCCTGTTCCTGGTGGTACGTGGTGCGCGCGTCCATCGCCGAGGTGCTGACCAGCACCATGTCCACCGACAGCGCCCCTATCGCCTCCGCGCACGGCACCCCGAGGAACGAGTCATGGGTGTGGGAGTACTCTCCGCCGAGCCCGATCAGCCGGATGTGCGGCACCCCGGCGAAGACCTCCGCCACCCGCCGGGCATTGGTCACCACCGTGAGCGGGGCGGCCTCGACCAGCAGCCTGGCCAGGGCGAGCGCGGTCGTGGAGTCGTCCAGCATCACCGACATACCCGGCTCGACCAGCTCGGCGGCGACCGCCGCGACAGCCTCCTTCTCGGCGCGGTTGACGCCCAGCCGGTACTCCAGGCTGGACTCGAAGACCGACGAGGGCAGCGCCGAGACCCCGCCCCGGAACTTCCGCAGCACACCGAGCCTGGCCAGCTCGTCCAGGTCCCGGTGGACCGTCATCAGGCTGACCCCGGTGAGCCCGGCGAGCTCGGCCGCGGTGGCGGTGGAGTGTTCGAGGACGTATTCGGTGATGGTCTGCCTGCGCGCGTCCTGGGGACGGGTCTGGGGCTGCTGGCCCTGGCGATGGACCTGCGGACGGCTCTCGGAACGCGCCTGGCCGCGGGACTCGGAACTCGCCTGGGTACGGGGCTCGGCATGAGTCTGGGGACGGGCCCGCGAAGGGGGCTGAGGCCGGGCCTGGGAACCGGCCCGGCCGCCGGGCGCTCCGGTCGCGGTCATGCCGGGAGTCCTTCCGTGGCGCCCGGGGCGATCTGCGTGGGCACGTTCAGCGAGCGCAGCGCCGTCACCTCACCGTCCGTCTCGATCTCCGTCACCGCCGCGTTGTCCAGCCGGGGGAGGACCGCGCGGTAGCGGCCGAGGGGGATGCCGAGCAGCGCGCACAGCGCGATCCGCAGCAGGGAGTTGTGGGCGACCACGAGCACCGTGCCGCCCTCGTGCGCGGCGGCGAGCCCGCGCAGGGCGGCCACCGCACGCGCCGCCGCCTGTCCGGGCGGCTCGGAGCCGGGGAAGGCGCCGGTCACGGGGTCGTGCCGGAACGCCCGCACGGCGGCCGGGTCCTCCGCCTCCATCTCGGCGATGGTGCGGCCCTCGCCCCAGCCGAAGTGGAGCTCCCGCAGATCCTCGATCACCTCCGGCACCAGGCCCAGCGCCTCGGCCGCCGGTTCGGCCGTCCGCCGGGCGCGGCTCAGCGGGGAGCAGGCCACCGCGTCCGCGCCGCGCCGCCCGGCCCACTGGGCGAGCGCGCGGGCCTGGCGGTGTCCCCGCTCGGTCAGGGCGATGTCGGAGGTGCCCGCGTAACGGTTCTCCGTGTGCCACACGGTCTCGCCGTGGCGTACGAGCAGCAGTCGGGCGCTCATCGGGGGGCCTCCCACGCGTCGGCCATTGCCTCATCAAGTCGTAGATGTTAAATCTAGCATCGCTCATGTGATGGAACCCCGGAAGTGTCCCGGACGTACGCCGCGGCACACCGGGAGGAAGACCACCCATGCGCGTCCTCGCCGCCGGAGGCCGTGTCGTCACACCCTCCGGGCCCGGCGCACGGCCCAGCCACCCCGCCAACCCCGAAGCCACGGAGGGCATCAGGCCATGAGCACCATGAGCACCGACAGCGTGATCATCGGAGTCGACATCGGCACCTCCGTCACCAAGGCCGTGGCCTTCGGGCGGGACGGCCGGGCAGTGGCCTCCGCGAGCCGCCCCAGCCGGCTGAACCGGCTGCCCGGCGGCCGGGTGGAGCAGGACCTGGAGGACGTGCTGCGCACGGTCGGCGAGGTGTGCCGGGAGGTCGCCGCCGCCCTCCCCGTCCCCCCGGCCGCGCTCGCGCTCACCGGCCAGGGGGACGGGCTGTGGCTGCGGGACGGTGCGGGCCGGGCGGTGCGTCCGCCGATCTCCTGGATGGACGGCAGGGCGGGCGGCACGGTGGCCCGCTGGCGCGAGGACGGCACCCTGCGGGCGCTGTACGCCCTCACCGGCTCGGGGGTGTTCCCCGGCTGTCACGCCCCGCTGCTGGCCTGGCTGGCCGAGCACGAGCCGGAGTCCCTGGAGCGGGCCGAGGTCGCGGGGTACTGCGTGGACGCGGTCGCCCAGCGGCTGACCGGCGTCATCGGCGTGGACGCCGCGGACGCCTCGCTGCCCTTCCTCGACGTGACCACCCGCGCCTATGTGCCCCGGGCGCTGGAGGTGTGCGGAGTCGCCGGGTACGCCCGGCTGTTGCCGCCGCCCGCCGCCCCGGACGCGGTCGCCCGGCTGGACCGGGCGGGCGCGCGGCTGCTGGGGCTGCCGGCCGGACTGCCGGTCACGGCGGGCCCGTACGACCTCCCGGCCTGTGCCATCGGCAGCGGGGTGCGCGAGGCGGGCGACGGGCTGCTGATCGTCGGCACCACCCTGGCCAGCCAGGTGCTCACCGACAGCGTGCGGATCGACCCGGACGGCGATCCGGCGGGGATGTGGCTGTGCACCCCGGATCCGGACCGCTGGCTGCGCGCCATGCCCGCGATGGTCGGCACCGCGGCCCTGGAGTGGGTGCTGGAGTTCACCGGCGCGACCACGGCCGAGCTGGACGCGATACTCGAGGCCGCCCCGCCCGGCGCCAACGGCGTGACCGCGCTGCCCTTCCTGTCCGGCGCCGGGGAGCGCGCGCCGTTCGTGGAGCCCGCCGCCCGGGGGCGGCTGGACGGGCTGACGCTGGCCGCCACCCGCGCCGACGCGGTCCGCGCGGTCTGTGAATCCATCGCCTACGCCGCCCGCCACTGCCTGGAGGCCGCCGGGCTCTCCGCGAGCCTCGCGCTGTGCGGCGGCGGCACCCGGTCCACGGCATGGGCCCGGCTGTTCGCCGATGTCATCGGCCGCCCGGTGCGCATCCCCGACGAGCCCGAGGTGGGTGCGCGCGGCGCGGTGGCGGTCGCCTGGCGGTGCCTCGGCGACCCGGTCGACGCGGAGCGCTGGCGGGCCGACTCCCGGACCGTCGAGCCCCGCGCGGACCTGCGCGGGGTCTTCGAGGAGGGCTACGCCGGCTACCGCGCCCGGCTCGGCGAGGCGCTCGCCGGATGGCGCGCCACCGGCCCCAGGTCACGGGCCAGGTCCGGAACGCACTAGCACATTCATACGAAACTCCGCACCTCTCGACACAAGATGTGGGGGCACGTGCGGCGGCCGACACAAGATGTATGCTCATGCTCGCTGTCGCCGCAGGGGAATCCGGTGGGAATCCGGAACTGTCCCGCAACGGTGTACGTGTGCGCTTTTGCGTACCCGCCAGTCCGAGCACCTGCCGACGGCCATGACGAACACGTCCCCCGGCCTCGTGGGTTGGGCCGATGGACGCTGCGTGGTGTGCCCGCGTACCAGGAGTGCGGTACCGGCATGCCCGCACGCGCCCGTCGCTCCGCCCCCCGTGGCCCCAGCCGAGCGAGGGAGAGCACTTCAGTGACCATCGCGCCCGCCGATCCGGTTTCAGCGCAGGCGGATTCTCAGGCAGCGGACGACGCGCCCGGGACCGCCCTGCTGCGGACCCTCGCCGCCCTCACCGCCGACCTGCCCGCCACCGATCACGAGCTGGTCGCCGCCGCCGCCCTGCGCGGCCGCCATCCCGGCTCGGACGAGGCGGAGCTGCGCACGCTCGCGACCGAGGCGGCGGCCGGGCTGATCGCCGAGGAACCGGAGTACTCGCGGCTGGCCGCGCGGCTGCTCGCGGTCACCATCACCGAGGAGGCGGCCGGACAGGGCGCGGTCTCCTTCTCCCGCTCCGTGGCGGTGGGCCACCGCGAGGGGCTGATCGCCGACTCCACCGCCGAGTTCGCCGCCACCCACGCCCAGCGGCTGGACGCGCTGGTGGACCGGGCCCTGGCCGACGGCGCCGACGACCGCTTCGGCTACTTCGGGCTGCGCACCCTCTACAGCCGCTATCTGCTGCGCCACCCGCTCACCCGTCAGGTGATCGAGACCCCGCAGCACTTCCTGCTGCGCGTGGCCTGCGGGCTCGCCGAGGACCTCTCGGAGCGGGCGCTGGACGAGGTGGCCGAGCTGTACCGGCTGACCAGCACGCTGTCGTACCTGCCCAGCTCCCCCACGCTGTTCAACTCCGGCACCCGCCACCCGCAGATGTCGTCCTGCTATCTGCTGGACTCGCCGCTGGACCAGCTGGACTCCATCTACCACCGCTACCACCAGGTCGCGCGGCTGTCGAAGCACGCGGGCGGCATCGGCCTGTCGTACTCGCGCATCCGCGCCCGCGGTTCGCTGATCCGGGGCACCAACGGCCACTCCAACGGCATCGTGCCGTTCCTGCGCACGCTCGACGCCTCCGTCGCCGCCGTCAACCAGGGCGGCCGGCGCAAGGGCGCGGCCTGCGTCTACCTGGAGACCTGGCACGCGGACCTCGAGGAGTTCCTGGAGCTGCGGGACAACACGGGCGAGGACGCCCGCCGCACCCACAACCTCAACATCGCCCACTGGATCCCGGACGAGTTCATGCGCCGGGTGGAGGCCGACGCCGACTGGTCGCTGTTCTCACCGGTCGACGCGCCCGAGCTGGTGGACCTGTGGGGTGCGGAGTTCGACGCCGCGTACCGGAAGGCCGAGGCCGAGGGGAAGGCGGTCAAGCAGGTCCCGGCCCGCCAGCTCTACGCCCGGATGATGCGCACCCTCGCGCAGACCGGCAACGGCTGGATGACCTTCAAGGACGCCGCCAACCGCACCGCCAACCAGACCGCCGAGCCCGGCCGGGTCGTCCACTCCTCGAACCTGTGCACCGAGATCCTGGAGGTCACCGACGACGGCGAGACCGCCGTGTGCAACCTCGGCTCGGTCAACCTCGCCGCCCACCTGGGCGAGGACGGGCAGCTGGACTGGGAGCGGCTGGACGCCACCGTCCACACCGCCGTGACCTTCCTCGACCGCGTGGTGGACATCAACTTCTACCCCACCCCGGAGGCCGGGGCCTCCAACTCCCGCTGGCGCCCGGTGGGTCTGGGCCTCATGGGGCTCCAGGACGTCTTCTTCCGGCTGCGGCTGCCGTTCGACTCGCCCGAGGCCAAGGAGCTGTCCACGCGGATCTCCGAGCGCATCATGCTCGCCGCGTACGAGGCGTCCTGCGAGCTGGCCGAGCGCCACGGCCCGCACCCGGCCTGGTCCGAGACCCGCACCGCACGCGGTGTGCTGCACCCGGACCACTACCCGGACGCGGTGGCCACCTGGCCGGAGCGCTGGCAGGCGCTGCGCACCCGGATGGCGAAGTCCGGGATGCGGAACTCGCTGCTGCTGGCGATCGCGCCGACCGCGACCATCGCCTCCATCGCGGGCGTCTACGAGTGCATCGAGCCGCAGGTCTCCAACCTCTTCAAGCGCGAAACGCTCAGCGGGGAGTTCCTCCAGGTCAACTCCTACCTGGTGAACGACCTCAAGAAGCTGGGCGTCTGGGACGCGCAGACCCGTGAGGCGCTGCGGGAGGCAGGCGGTTCGGTCCAGGACTTCTCCTGGGTGCCCGCGGACGTACGGGAGCTGTACCGCACGGCGTGGGAGATCCCGCAGCGCGCCCTGATCGACATGGCGGCGGCCCGCACCCCCTACCTCGACCAGAGCCAGTCGCTGAACCTCTTCATGGCCTCGCCGACCATCGGCAAGCTCAGCTCGATGTACGCCTACGCCTGGAAGCGCGGCATCAAGACCACGTACTACCTGCGCTCGCGGCCGGCCACCCGGATCGCCCGGAGCGCACGCGGCGGGGCCGCGGCCACCACCCCGGCCACCACCCCGGCCACCGCTGCCGCCCCCGCCCCCGCCCAGCAGGCGCCCGCCGACCCCGAGGTCATCGCCTGCTCCCTGGAAAACCCCGAGTCCTGCGAGGCCTGCCAGTAATGACCGCCCATCCGTCGCCCGACCACCGCCCCTCGTCGACGGCGCCGCGCGCCGACGCCTCCCCGGCGGTGAAGAACCTGCTCGACCCGGGCTTCGAACTGACCCTGCGGCCGATGCGGTACCCGCGGTTCTACGACCGCTACCGCGACGCGATCAAGAACACCTGGACCGTGGAGGAGGTCGACCTCCACTCGGACGTGGCCGACCTCGCCAAGCTCTCCCCCGGTGAGCAGCATCTGATCGGCCGTCTGGTCGCCTTCTTCGCGACCGGCGACTCGATCGTGGCCAACAACCTGGTGCTGACCCTCTACAAGCACATCAACTCCCCCGAGGCGCGGCTCTACCTCTCCCGGCAGCTGTTCGAGGAGGCGGTGCACGTCCAGTTCTACCTGACGCTGCTGGACACCTACCTGCCCGATCCGGACGACCGCGCCGCGGCCTTCGCCGCCGTCGAGAACATCCCCTCCATCAGGGAGAAGGCGGAGTTCTGCTTCCGCTGGATGGACTCGGTGGAGAAGATCGAGCGGCTGGAGACCCAGGAGGACCGCCGCCGCTTCCTGCTCAATCTGGTCTGCTTCGCGGCCTGCATCGAGGGGCTGTTCTTCTACGGCGCCTTCGCCTACGTCTACTGGTTCCGCTCGCGCGGGCTGCTGCACGGCCTGGCGACCGGCACCAACTGGGTGTTCCGCGACGAGTCGATGCACATGGAGTTCGCCTTCTCGGTCGTGGACACCGTCCGCGAGGAGGAGCCGGACCTGTTCGACGACGAACTCCGGCGGCAGGTCACCGACATGCTCAAAGAGGCGGTCGAGGCGGAGCTGCAGTTCGCCCGCGATCTGTGCGGGGACGGGCTGCCGGGCATGAACACCGCGTCGATGCAGGAGTACCTGCAGTGCGTGGCCGACCAGCGCCTCCAGCGCCTCGGCTTCCCCCCGGTCTTCGGCTCGGAGAACCCGTTCTCGTTCATGGAGCTGCAGGACGTCCAGGAGCTGACCAACTTCTTCGAGCGCCGCGCCTCGGCCTACCAGGTCGCGGTCGAGGGCTCGGTCGCCTTCGACGACGACTTCTGACGACTTCTGAGCCCGCTCTCATGGCACAGGGCCGGACCCCGCGGGTCCGGCCCTGTGACGTACCGCACACTCAGAGCACACTCAGGCACACTCAGTCGTTGGGCACCGTCTCATAGCGCGCGGTGCCCTCGGCCATCTGCTTCAGCACGTCCTTGCGGTCGCGCTTGGAGAGCCGGTCGATGTAGAGGTAGCCGTAAAGGTGATCGGTCTCGTGCTGCAGGCAGCGCGCGAAGTAGCCGGTGCCGCGCACCGCGATCGGCTTGCCGTCCAGGTCCTGGCCGCGCACCACCGCGTAGTCGGGGCGGGCCAGCGGGGCGTAGGCGGTGGGGACCGACAGGCAGCCCTCATTGGAGTCGTCCAGCACCCGGCGGTCGGCGGGCAGCTCCTCCAGCACCGGGTTGCACACCACGCCCACGTGGCGCACGCCCTCGTCGTCCATGCAGTCGTAGACGAAGACCTTGAGGTCGACACCGATCTGGTTGGCGGCCAGGCCCACGCCCTCCGCCGCCCGCTGGCTGGCGAACATGTCGTCGACGAGCCGCGCCAGCTCGTCGTCGAACGCGGTCACGTCCTTGCACTCCTTGTGCAGGACCGGATTGCCGACAACGGTGATCGGGCGGGCGGTGCCACGCTCGCGGAAGGCCCGCTCGCGCTCCTCGCAGTCCTCCGTGTCCACGATGAACTCGTCGTCCACCTGCTGCTTCGTACCTTGCTGCGACATCGTCCGCCGTATGCCTTCCCTCAACCGTGATGCGTCGCCCTACAGGGTACGGGCACCACACCGCCGGGCGCGGCGCGAGCGCTGGCCCGGCACGGGCAGCGAACGCGGGCGGGCAGCGGGTGCGGACGATCGGCGGGCGCAGCGGGCGCGGGCGCAGCGGGCCCAGCGGGCGCGGGCCAGCAGGCGCGGGCGGACGCAGACCCAGCGGGCCCAGCAGGCGCATGCCCAGCGGGCGCAGGCAATCAGCACACCCAGCAAGCGCAAGCAATCAGCACGCCCAGCGGACGCGGGCCCAGCAGGCGCAGGCAATCAGCAGCCGCAGGCCCAGCGGGCGCAGGCAGTCAGCAGACCTCTTCCAGGTCCCGCCACTCACGCGTGTCCGGGCTGTCGGCGACCCAGCCGTCCAGCAGCCCCCGCACCAGCCCGCCGGGCGCCGCGATACCGCATTCGCGCTCGGGGACCCACAGTGAGCCCGAGCCCGCCATACGGTGCCCCAGCGGCCCGGGGTGGCCCGGTTCGCTGTGGTCGTGCGGGTCCAGATGCTCGCCCTCGCCCTCGTCGCTGGGCATCCGGCTCTCCGAACAGGAGCGGCACAGCAGCCGCACCGACGACGACCAGTCCTCGGCGGCGAAACCCGCGTCCGCCGCGAGCCGCTCCAGGGCGTCCCGGTCGGCCTCGGTGGCCGCCTCCAACAGCACCACCCAGGTCGGCACCGGGGACGGCGCCCACAGCTCGATCTCGTCGAAAACCGGGTAGACGGGCCCCGCGGAGGTCACGCGCTCACCGTGCGGCACACCGTCGTGCAGGACCACCTCGCCCCAGCGCCGCCCGGACGACGGCAGCGGGATGGACAGCACCTCGATCCGCGCCGGGTCCAGACGGCGGCCCCAGACGACCTCGGCCTCGCCCTCCGGCGACAGCCGCACCGCCGCGCTGCCCAGCTCCATGCCGAGCGGCTCCCCGGACGCGGACGCCTCTCCGGGCACCTTCAGCCCGTACGCCTGCCAGGCGCGGCGGGCCAGCGGCCAGTCCTGGAGCGCGGTGGCCGCGATTCCCACGTTCCACCAGTCGGGAGCCCCCGTCTCGCGGTCCAGCAGCGCGACCGCGCGCAGTCCCGCGGCGCGTGCCTGTTCCCAGTCGTGCCGGAACTTGTGCAGCAGCGCCAGATTGAACCAGGACTCCGACAGCCACGGCTCCAGGTCGGCGGCACGGGTCAGCAGTGCGCCCGCGTCCTCGTACCGGCCGTCGCCGATGAGCGTGAACGCACGGTCCGTGGCCTGCCGCCATGAGGCGGACGGCCGGTGCCGTACCTTGCCGAAGATCTTCACGATTCCCGCCTGCCGGTATCGAAGTCGTCCCGTACCAGATGCCTTCGCGGACGGCGTCGCCCTCCCTCGAAGACAACCTGCCACACATTCGCGGACATCTCAGCCCGGCCCCTCACCCTGCGGCCGGGATGCGAAGCCCACCACACCTCCTTGCCACCGGCCATCGGCCCGACACCCCTCTCCTCGCATCCAACCATGCCCTTCGGGAGCCCCGCTCATTACCCGCGAGTTCTCATCGGGGACGGCCGTACACCTGGCGCGACAGCACCGCGGCGAGCGCCTCCACCACGACCGGGTCGAAGTCGCGCGCCGTGGAGAGCCGCAGCCGCTCCAGGGCGCGCAGGGCGGCCGCCCCGGCCGCTCCCTCGGCCGCGGGCGCGCTCACCAGCTCGGTGTACGCGTTCACCGCGCGCACGATACGCGCGGCGAGCGGCTGCTCGCGGTACGGGTCCGCCTGGCGCTCGACCACCACCGCCACCTCGGCGGGTACCCCGGTCTGACGTACCACGGCGCCGCCGAGCAGCGCGATCCTGCGCTGCTCGGCGGCGGGCAGCGGCTCGGTGGCCCCGGCGGGCACCGGGTCGAGCAGCGACAGCTGGCCGATGTCGTGCATCAGCGCCGCGTATTCCAGCACGGTCAGCCGGGGACCGGAAAACCCCAGCTCACGGCCTACCGCCCGGCTGAGCGCGGCCACCTTACGGGCGTGCCCGGCCGGGGTGTACCCGGCTATCTCGGTCGACCGGGCCAGGGACGCGATGGTCTGGCGGTAGGTGGCCCGTATCCCCGCGTAGCGGCGGTAGGAGTACTGGATCAGCAGCAGCGGCAGCGCCAGAACCGGCAGCGGCCACAGCCCGGCGACGGCCACGGTGAGCGCCATCACCACCCCGGTCGCGCAGACCGCCGCCCCCACCCCGCCCAGCGCCCGCAGCTCGTCGCGGAGCAGCGGTCCCAGCGGTCCGTAGGGCCGGCCGGTGCGGGCCCGCGCCAGGGCGGCGCCCAGGACCGCGTCGCACAGGGCGGTCAGGGCCAGCAGGGCGAGCAAATAGCCGACGACGTACGGGCCGTGTCCGCACCAGGCGGCCAACCGGCCGGTGCGGTGCAGCGGTTGGAAACAGGTGGCAGCGAACGCGACGGTCAGCACCCGGCGGGCGGCGTGGCCGGAATCGGCCGGGCACCCCAGCGCCAGCGGCACCACCAGCCCGGCCAGGGAGGCCGCCACGACGACGGTGACCACCTGGAGGACCCCGGAGGCGGCGGGCTCCCCGCCGAGCCGCCCGAGCAGGGCGTAACCGAGGGCGCCCGCGGCGGCGACGGGCGCGGGCTCACCGCGCGGATCGTGCGCCCCGCCGCCGCGTGCGGGGCCGGGCGGCGCCTCGACGCACCGGATCGCCTCCCCGGCGGCGATGAGCGCCCCGAAGGCGAGCGCCGCCTCCGGCCGCCGCACCCCGTGCCACTCGGTCCATACGAGCGCGACCACGGCGAGCGCCCCGGCCGCGCCGTACACCGCGACCGGGATCAGGACGCCCTGACCGCGCGGCGATATGCGCTCCCCGGGAGCCGCGCCCGGGTCCCGGACCCGGCGGGCCCGGGACGCCGCACGGGCGTGCCGCTCCGCGATCCGGGCCGGACCGCGCGGGGGACCGCCGACTCGGCCCTTACGGTCCCCGCCCCGCCCCAGGGCGAGCCACCGGGCGGCGTCCCGGTCCCGGCTCATACGCCACCGCCGGGGCCGGGGCGGCCGCCTGGCCGGGGCGTCCAGGCGAGACCACTGCGGCCAGGACCACTCCGACCGGAACCACCCCAGGCCGGACCACTGCAAGCCGAACCGCTGCGCCCGGAACCACTCCAGGCGAGACCGCCGCCGCCAGAACCACTCCGACCGGAACTGCTGCAGGCGAGACCGCTGCAAGCCGAACCGCTGCGCCCGGAACCACTCCAGGCGAGACCGCCGCCGCCAGAACCACTCCGACCGGAACTGCTGCAGGCGAGACCACCGCAGGCCGAACCGCTGCGGCCGGAACCACTCCAGTCGGGACCACTCCCGCCAGGACCGCCCGTGCCGGTCCTGGCGGGGCCCTGGGTGGGGTTCATGACCGGCCGCCGGGGCGCGGACCGTCCGGAGCCGGTGACCGGCCGGGGCCATCCGACGGGCCCGTCGCCGCCGCCCGTACGAGCGGCGCGGATGGCTCGGTCGACCGCGACGTCTCCGGCACCCGGCTCGCCCCCCGCGGCCCGCTCGGCTCCCGCGGCCGGGACGGCTTGGGCGGCCGGGGCGAGGAGTCCGCCGGGACGTTTCCTCGCTCCTCGGGGGCGTCCGCCGTGACCGCGGCATGCCAGCCGTGGCGGTCCAGGGCGCGGGCCAGGGCCCGCACCATCCGGGGGTCGAACTGCGTTCCCGCGCACCGTTTCAGCTCCTCGACGGCCGTGAGCACCGGCCGCGCCCTGCTGTACGTACGTGTCGAGGTCATCGCGTCGAAGGCGTCCGCGACCGCGACCACCCGCGCGAACTCCGGAATCTGCGCCCCGGTGAGCCCGTACGGATAGCCGCTGCCGTCCAGCCGCTCATGGTGGTGGAGGATCGCGGCCCGCGCCTCGCCCAGGAAGCCGATGCCGCGCACCATCTCGTCGCCGTATTCGGGGTGCAGCTCGATCACTCGGCGCTCTTCGGGGGTCAGCGGACCGTTTTTGCGCAGCAGCCGGGTGGGGACGCCGAGCTTGCCCACGTCGTGGAGGATGCCCGCGATCCGCAGCGCCTCCAGCCGGTCGCCGCTCATGCCCAGCTCACGGGCGATCATCGTGGAGGCCCGGCCGACGCGCTCGCTGTGGCCCCGGGTGTAGCGGTCCTTGATGTCCACCGCCTGGACCAGCGCCCGGATGGTGGCCTGATGGGCGGCGCTCTCGCGGTGGTACAGCACGAAGCCGCAGGCGCAGACGTACATCGGCAGCAGCACCAGCAGGGCCGCCGCCGGTCCGTAAGGGCTGCGCCACAGCACCGCCATGGTGAGTCCGGCGGGTCCGTGCACCAGATACGGGGCGAGCGCCCCAGGCAACCGGCCGGACCAGGCGGCGCGCGGGGAGCGGCGCTCGGCGGTGACCAGCACCCCGCCCTCCAGGACGGTGGCGGTCAGGCCCAGGACGAGCGCGGCGGCGACGGCGGTGACCAGCGCGTACGGAAAGCCGGGCCCGCCGGGGTCCCGGACACCGCCGCCGAGGTCCCCCAGAGCCTCCAGGGCCTCCAGGGCCTCCAGGGCCCGCGGGCCGCGCAGGGCCGAGAAGGCGCAGGAGGCGGCCCAGACGGCCAGCGAGAGCCGCGCGGCGCGCCACGCCCGCCGCGGCCAGACCGGGGGCCGGTCGGCGCGGGTCAGCAGCGCACCCGGCAGCGCGACCAGCGCTGCGGCGGCGGGCGGCAGCAGAAAAGCCCCGGCCAGAAGGACGGGGCTGCACCATTCGGGCCATCGGGCCCTGGCCCTGGACCCCACGGCGTGGACCGTGGCGAGGAGGGCGACTGTGGCCCAGGGCACGTCCTGTCCGGGCCGTACGACCGGGGCGGCGCACAGTCCCCCGGCGAGCACGGCGCACAGGACATAGACGCGCGCCCCCAGGGGTAGTGCCCGCACGATGTCCCTCCCCATCCATGTCCGTTCACCCGTCCCTCTCGGACGGGGCGGGTGAGGTTGGTTGGGGAGCTTAGGGCGGAGCGGAGCGCCAGGTACCGGCGCGACTGTCCGATTACACCCTTCGAGTGATGATCTGATCACCGAGGGCGAGATCAGGGCCCACTGGGCCTCTCGACGATCGGCGGACGTTCAGCCGGGGCCGGGGGCACTCCTGCTGCCCGGGACCGGGCCGGGGGCCGGGGCCAGGGAGCCGCTCGTGGGCCCGGGGCCATCCGGGGGCCCGGGGCCATCCGCCCCGGAGGTCACTCCTGGGCCCGGAGGTCACTCCTGGGCGGTGGTCGGAGCGTTGGTCTCCGCGGTGATCTCACGCTCGGGCACCGCCTGCCCGGAGCGGATCAGCTCGATCCGGCCCATGACCTTCGAGCGGAGGTCGCTGGGCACGTCGTCATGGCCGCAGCACCGCTTGACGAGCTTCTTCACGGCCTTCTCGAGGCCGTACTTCTCCAGGCACGGGGAGCACTCGTCGAAGTGCACCTCGAACTTGGCGCAGTCGCCGTCCGGCATCTCGTGGTCGAGGAACTCGTAGAGGTGGTCGAGAACCTCGGAGCAGTCCGTCTCATGCGGCTCTCCGCAGCTCATGAGCCCGCGCCTTTCCGATCGTGCGACTCGTCCGCCCCGGCGGACGCGCCCGCGGGAACCAACCCGCGCCCACGGGCATAGTCCTCCAGCAGACCGCGCAGCTGGCGGCGCCCACGGTGCAGCCGGGACATCACCGTACCGATGGGTGTACCCATGATGTCCGCGATCTCCTTGTACGCAAAGCCCTCGACGTCCGCGAGGTAGACCGCGATGCGGAACTCCTCGGGGATGGCCTGGAGGGCCTCCTTGACATCGGAGTCCGGCAGGTGGTCGAGGGCCTGCGACTCGGCGGACCGCAGACCGGTCGACATGTGCGACTCGGCGCGCGCCAGCTGCCAGTCCTCGATCTCCTCGGCCGCGCTGCGCTGGGGTTCCCGCTGCTTCTTGCGGTACGAGTTGATGAAGGTGTTGGTCAGGATGCGGTAGAGCCACGCCTTGAGGTTGGTGCCCTCGCGGAACTGGTGGAAGGAACCGTACGCCTTGGCGTAGGTCTCCTGTACGAGATCCTCGGCGTCGGCCGGGTTGCGCGTCATCCGCAGCGCGGCCGAATACATCTGGTCCAAGAAGGCAAGGGCGTCCCGTTCGAAGCGCGCGCTGCGCTCCGTGGACGTCTCATACGCCCTCTCGACCGGCTCTCCCCCGGTAACGCCGTCGGTCCCTGCGTCGGTCCCAGTGACCTGACCCACCTCCTCCAGCTTCGTGTCGGGGCCGGATGTGGACCCGCTCGAATCGGAGAATAGACGACGATCCGGTCCGCCCGCCGCTCCGATCTTCACGGTCTGCGCCGCCTGCAGCTGGGACCAGTCCAGGTCAGCGGCGTCCGGACGGGCCGGGCAAGCAAGCGAACCCATGCGGGGGACTCCCTTTCCACGGTGAGTGACAACGCCCGGTACAACACCTGCCGCCTCCGTCGCATTCCCGCCCCGGCGCCCGGCTGCCCGACTTCCGCATCCGGTACCCCGGCTTCCGGCCACCGGCCCCGTACGGGTCAGCCCCGTGCGCGCGGCAGGCCCAGTGCGCGCGGCAGCCAGTCGGCGACGGCGCCGGTGATCAGGGCGAGCGCCGCGGGCTCGTCCAGCTCCGCCGACTTCGGCAGACCAAAACCGTGATCGCCGTACGGCACCGCCACAAGCTCCATGTCCGCGGGCAGCTCCGGGAACTCCTCCGGCCGCCCGAAGGGGTCCCGGCCGCCCTGGACGATCAGCGTCGGCACCCCCGCGCCCAGCAGCTCCGCCGCCCGGGACCGCTCCGGCTTGCCCGGTGCGTGCAGCGGGAACGACAGCGCCAGCACGGCCTTCGCGCCCAGCTCCCGGGCGGTCCGGCAGGCCACCCGCGCCCCGGCACTGCGGCCACCCGCCACGATCGGCAGCCCGGCCCTCTCCAGCGCGGGCCATACGGCACGCCATCCGGTGTCGAGGGTCGAGGGCGCGGGCGCGACCTTCTTGCCCGCCACCCGCCACGGCTGCTCGACCAGCGCGACGCTCACCCCGCGCCCGGGGAGGGTTTCGGCCAGTGCGCGCAGGTCCCGCGCCTCGATGCCCCCGCCGGCGCCGTGGCTCGCGGCGAGCAGGGCGCGGGCGCCGGGGGCGTGGTGCCAGGTGATCCGGGCATCCCCGGCCGGGGTCGGCACGGTCTCGGCTGTCACGCCTCCGGTCGCCCCCACGCCCCCAACCGCCCCAGCGCTCCCAGCCATCCCCGCGCCCTCGGACACCCCCGCGCCCCCAGCCATCCCCGCACCCCCGGACACCCCAGCGCCCCCAACCGCCCCAGCGCTCCCAGCCGCCCCCGTGCCCCCGACCGTCTCCCGGGGCCGGGGCGTTCCCGTCGTCTTTTTCTCCTTTTTCTCCGCGGCCATCAGAAAAGCGTGCCCTCCTCCGGGGCCTCGAGCTCCTTCAGCAGTTCGGGGCCGTTGTTACGGACATCACTCACCCCGGTCGCGACCGGGTAGGCCCGCAGCAGCCCGGAGGGCGGCGGGGCCAGCAGCGGCAGCAGGTCGCCGGGGTCGGTGCGGGCGGGGTCCAGCCAGGAGTCCCAGCGGTCCTCGGTGAGGACCAGCGGCATCCGCGGGTGGATCTCGGCGAGCGACCGCGGTCCCTCGTCCCGGGCCACGCCGCCGAAGGGCTCCTTGTCCGCCTCGGTGGTGATCACCGTACAGGTCACCCACCACGCCCGGGGATGGTCGTCCGGCAGCGTCCGGTCCCGCCAGAACTCGTACAGCCCGGCCATGGCCATCACCGAACCGTCCACCGGGGTCACGAAGTACGGCTGCTTGCGGGGCCGCTTCCGCTTGCCCTTCTCCTCCAGCTGCCGCTCCCCCGCCCCCGTGACCCACTCGTAGTAGCCGTCGGCGGGCAGGATGCAGCGCCGTGAGGCGAAGGGACGCCGGTAGGAGGGCTTCTCGTGCACGGTCTCGGCCCGTGCGTTGATCATCCTCGCCCCGCCCTCGGGCGACTTCGCCCAGGCCGGCACGAGGCCCCACTTCAGCGCCCTCAGCTGGCGGACCGGGCGCGGCTCGGCGGCGTCCGGTCCGTTGCGCAACGGGCGTTCGAGCACCGCGTGCACGTCCTTGGTGGGCGCGACGTTCCAGTCGGGCGCCAGGGTCTCCGCCGGCTCCCACTTCTCCACCCCGAAGAGCCCGACGAGATCCTCCGGCCTCCGGCTCGCTGCGTATCGACCGCACATAGGTGCCACACTGCCACGACCCCTACCGACGCGAGGAGCCGCCCGCACATGGACGCAACGAACGCCGCCGACCTGTGGGACCGGGTGACCGGCACCCAGCCCGCCCCCACCAGCTGGCTGGTCGTCTCCACCGGGATCGTCGCGCTCGCGGTCGTCGTCTTCCGCACCGCCTGGCGCATAGCCCGGAACGCCATCACCATCGCCCACGAGGGCGGTCACGCGCTGGTCGCCCTGGTCAGCGGGCGGCGGCTGGACGGTATACGGCTGCACTCGGACACCTCGGGGCTCACCGTCTCCCGCGGCAAGCCCACCGGCCTGGGCATGATCCTCACCGCGGCGTCCGGCTACACCGCCCCGTCGCTGCTGGGCCTCGGCGGCGCCTGGCTGCTGGCGGCGAACCACATCACCTTGCTGCTGTGGGGGACGACGGCGCTGCTGGGCGCGATGCTGGTGATGATCCGCAACGCCTATGGCGTCCTTACGGTCGTCATCAGCGGTGCCGCCTTCTTCCTCGTCTCCTGGCTGACCGGTCCGGACGTCCAGGCCGGGTTCGCGTACGCCGTGGTCTGGTTCCTGCTCCTGGGGGGCGTGCGTCCCCCGTTCGAGCTCCAGCGCAAGCGCCGTCACGGGGGCGCGTACGACTCCGACCCCGACCAGCTGGCCCGGCTGACGGGCATTCCGGCCGGCGCCTGGCTGCTGCTCTTCCACGTGGTCTCGCTGTGTTCGCTGCTCGCCGGGGGGCGCTGGCTGCTGGGGCGGTGACCCGTACGAGCCCCGCCGCGCCACTTTCGGAGCCTTGTACCAGCGCCGTGTTTCGACTGGATTTCACCACTTTCGATCGGGATTGGCACTCCGGGCGAACCACTAAAGTGAGACCCATGACCGGCATTGAGACCTCCCCGGGCGACGACACCGCCCTCTGGCCCGCTCCGACCGCGGATGGCGCGGTGGACGCGACCGTCACCGTGCCCGGATCCAAGTCGGTTACCAACCGCGGTCTGATCCTGGCCGCGCTCGCCGCCGAACCCGGCTGGCTGCGCCGCCCGCTGCGCTCCCGCGACACCCTCCTGATGGCCGCCGCCCTGCGCGCCATGGGCGTCGGCATCGAGGAGACGGTGTCCGACGGCGCCCTCGGCTCGAGCGGCCCCGCCGGCGGCGAGGCGTGGCGGGTCATCCCGGCGGGGCTGCACGGCCCGGCCACCATCGACGTCGGCAACGCCGGGACCGTGATGCGCTTCCTGCCGCCGGTCGCCGCCCTGGCCGACGGCCCCGTCCACTTCGACGGCGACCCCCGCTCCCACGAGCGGCCGCTGCACGGCGTGATCGACGCGCTGCGCGCCCTCGGCGCGCGCATCGACGACGACGGCCGCGGCGCGCTGCCGATGACCGTGCACGGCGGCGGGGCGCTGGACGGCGGCCCGGTCCGCATCGACGCCTCCTCGTCCTCCCAGTTCGTGAGCGCGCTGCTGCTGTCCGCGCCGCGTTTCAACCAGGGCGTCGAGGTGCGCCACACCGGCGCCGCGCTGCCCTCCCTGCCGCACATCCGGATGACCGTCGACATGCTGCGCGCGGCAGGCGCACGGGTGGACACCCCGGAGGCCGGCGGCGAGCGGGGCGTGTGGCGGGTGGCGCCGAGCGCGCTGCTCGGCCGTGACCTGGTCGTCGAGCCCGATCTGTCCAACGCGGCGCCGTTCCTGGCCGCCGCCCTGGTCACCGGCGGCCGGGTGACCATCCCGGACTGGCCGGAGCGCACCACCCAGCCCGGGGACGCACTGCGCCGGATCTTCACCGAGATGGGCGGCTCCTGCGAGCTCACCGACACCGGCCTGACCTTCACCGGTACCGGCCGGATCACCGGGATCGACGCCGATCTGCACGAGGTCGGCGAACTGACCCCGGTGATCGCGGCGGTCGCGGCGCTGGCCGGCTCCGAGTCGGTGCTGCGCGGCATCGCGCATCTGCGGCTCCACGAGACCGACCGGCTCGCCGCCCTCGCCAAGGAGATCAACGAACTCGGCGGGGACGTCACCGAGACCGAGGACGGACTGCGCATCCGACCGCGCCCGCTGCACGGCGGGATCTTCCACACCTACGAGGACCACCGGCTGGCCACCGCCGCCGCCGTACTGGGCCTGGCCGTGGGCGGTGTGCTGGTCGAGAACGTGGCGACGACCGCCAAGACCCTCCCCGACTTCCCCGGCCTGTGGACCGGCATGCTCGACGCGGCGACGACCTCGGCGCGGAGATCCTGAGAGCCTGGAGCCATGCGCCGCTACGGCAAGCACACCGACGAGGACGACGTACGGATCCGCCCCAACCGCAAGGGCAACCGGCCGCGCACCAGCATCCGCCCCAAGCACGAGGACGCCGCGGAGGGCTTCGTGCTGACAATCGACCGCGGCCGGCTCACGGTCCTGGTCCAAGGCCGCACCATCACCGCCATGAAAGCCCGCGAGCTCGGCCGCAAGGGCGTCGTGGTGGGCGACCGGGTCGCGGTCGTCGGGGATCTCTCCGGCGCCAAGGACACGCTCGCCCGGATCGTACGGGTCCAGGAGCGCTCCTCCGTGCTGCGCCGGACCGCCGACGACGACGATCCCTACGAGCGGGTCGTGGTCGCCAACGCCGACCAGCTCGCGATCGTGACCGCCCTGGCCGACCCGGAACCGCGTCCCCGCCTGATCGACCGGTGCCTGGTGGCCGCCTTCGACGCGGGCCTGGAGCCGCTGCTGGTGCTCACCAAGTCGGATCTGGCGCCCGCCGAGGAGCTGCTGAAGACCTACCGGCCGCTGGGCATCCCCGCTGTCGTCACCAGCCGCGACGAGCTGGCCGACGGCGACGCCGCCGACCGGGTGCGGGAGCGGCTGGCGGACCGGATCACCGTCTTCGTCGGCCATTCGGGCGTCGGCAAGACGACGCTGGTGAACGCGCTGGTCCCGGACCGCCAGCGGGCCACCGGCCGGGTGAACGCGGTCACCGGCCGCGGTCGCCACACCACCACCTCCGCGCTCGCGCTGCCGCTGCCGGACGCCAAGGGCTGGGTGATCGACACCCCGGGCGTACGGTCCTTCGGACTGCACCACGTGGACCCGGCGCGGGTCATCCACGCCTTCCCCGACCTGGAACCGGGCACCGAGGGCTGCCCGCGCGCCTGCAGCCACGACGAACCGGACTGCGCGCTGGACCAGTGGGTGGCCGACGGCCACGCCGAACCGGCCCGGCTGTACTCCCTGCGACGGCTGCTGGCCACCCGGGAGCGGCGGGAGGGCGACTAGGGTCCTGCCCGGGGGTGTTTGCCGCCCGCCCCGGGCGGTAAGTGGATAATCGGATCAAGGAGTCCCAGCGGCCGGGTGCGCCCCGGGCGAAGGCAGCCGACGGCGGTACGGGAGGGCATCTGTATGGCGTGGCTGCTGGTCGTGGTCGCCGGGCTTCTCGAAACGGGCTTCGCCGTCTGTCTCAAGCTCTCGCACGGCTTCACCCGGCTCTGGCCGACGATCGCCTTCTGCGCGTTCGCGCTCGGCAGCTTCGGGCTCCTGACGCTGTCCCTGCGGAAGCTCGACGTGGGCCCGGCGTACGCGGTGTGGACGGGAATCGGGGCCGCCGGCACCGCGATCTACGGCATGGTCTTCCTCGGCGACCTGGTCTCCACGCTCAAGATCGTTTCGATCAGCCTGGTGATCATCGGCGTGATAGGGCTCCAGCTCTCCGGCTCGGCCCACTGAGACCGCCGAAGGCTCCGCTCACCCCGTTGACACCATCGGGGCTCCGCTCACCCCACTGAGACCGCCGGGGCTCCGCTCAGCCCAACTGAGACCCGTCGAGGGCTCCGCTCACCCCAGCACGGTGCGCACCATACGGGCCACATCCGCCGCCGGGGCGGGCGCCACCACGTACGACAGGGCCAGCCTGGCGACCGCGTCGCAGGCCAGCGGCAGCTCCACCGCCCCGGCCGGCCATTCGCCCGCCAGCAGCCGCACCGCCCTGTCCCGTGCCTGACCGAGCACCTCGCCCGGCGCGGGCAGCGGTCCGGGCGGCGCCGTCCGCCCGGAGGGTGACCCCCGCCCGGACGGTGACGTCCTTCCCCGCGGTGGTGTCCTTACCGGCGGTGCCGCGCTCACGGGCGTCGGCAGCCGCTCGTTCCAGCAGCCCGTGAGCACCGCCCGCACCAGCGGGTTCTCGGTCGCCGAGCGGACCGTCCACACCGCCGCGGCGGCCAGCCGCTCCCCGGGGGCCGCCGCACCCGGCGCGCCGGTCAGCGCCCGGTCGACCCCGCGCAGATACGCGTCGGCCTCGCGCCGCACCAGGGCGCGGGCGAGGCCCTCCTTGCTGCCGAACTCGTTGTAGAGCGTCTGCCGGGAGACCCCGGCCGCCGCCGCGACCTCGGCCATCTTGACCCTCGGCCACGGACGGCCCTCGAGTGCGGCGAAGGCCGCGTCGAGTAAGGATTCACGCGCCGCGGGCATCGTCGCCTCCCAGAGCGGCCATCGTCGCCATCGTCGCTGTCCTGCCCGGCATGTGCCCGACAGAATTGACGGGCCGCCAGATGAAGTCAAGAGCCCCGCGCGGGCCGGTCCTTCCGCCCCCACAGCCCTGGCCATGTGGAGTCGTGTGGCTCCGCCTCCGCGCGTCTCGGTACTGTTCGGCCATGCCCGACTACCACGATGACCTGCGCCTCGCCCACGTCCTCGCCGACGCCGCCGACTCGACCACCATGGAGCGGTTCAAGGCGCTCGACCTCAAGGTCGAGACCAAACCCGATATGACGCCGGTGAGCGAGGCCGACAAGGCGGCCGAGGAACTCATCCGCGGCTCCCTCCAGCGCACCCGGCCGCGCGACGCGGTGCTCGGCGAGGAGTTCGGCAGCGAGGGCAGCGGTCCGCGGCGGTGGGTGGTCGACCCGATCGACGGCACCAAGAACTATGTGCGCGGGGTGCCGGTCTGGGCCACCCTGATCGCCCTCATGGAGCGCGGTGAGGGCGGCGACCGGCCGGTGGTCGGAGTGGTGTCCGCGCCGGCGCTGGGGCGCCGCTGGTGGGCCGCCGAGGGGCTGGGGGCGTACACCGGGCGCAGCCTGTCGTCCGCGACCCGGCTGGCGGTCTCGCGGGTGAGCCGGCTCTCCGACGCCTCGTTCGCGTACTCCTCGCTCAGCGGGTGGGAGGAGCGCGGCAAGCTGAACGGCTTCCTCGATCTGACCCGCGCCTGCTGGCGCACGCGCGGCTACGGGGACTTCTGGCCGTACATGATGGTCGCCGAGGGCTCGGTGGACCTCTGCGCCGAACCGGAACTGTCGCTGTGGGACATGGCGGCCAACGCGGTGATCGTCCAGGAGGCGGGCGGCCGTTTCACCGGACTCGACGGCGTACCGGGCCCCAACAGCGGCGACGCGGCGGCGTCCAACGGGCTGCTGCACGGGGCGATGCTGGACTATCTGCGGTCCTGAGCGGCCTGGAGGCGGCCGGCGACAGCCGCCGAGGTGCGAACCGGAGCGTGAGACGGAGCACGGGGCGCGCTCGGCGGCGGGCCGGCTTCCGCGCGCCCTTGTTGGACCCACCGAGGCATGTGAACATGAGAATCCGGAACCTTGTGAACTTGTGAATCCGTTCTCTATCGGATTCACCCATCGGATTCACCAAGGAGGTGGCTCCGTCCATGCCCATGCACGTCCGTGACGCCATGAGCCCGGTGGTCCTCACCATCGGCCCCGCCCATACGCTCCGCCAGGCCGCCCGGCTGATGTCCGCGCGCCGGGTCGGATCGGCCATCGTGCTCGATCCCGACACCAGCGGCCTGGGGATCCTCACCGAGCGCGACATCCTCAACTCCCTCGGGGAGGGCCAGGACCCGGACCAGGAGACCGCGCACGCCCACACCACCGCCGACGTCGTCTTCGCCGCCCCCGGGTGGACGCTGGACGAGGCGGCCCGCACGATGACCCGGGGCGGCTTCCGCCATCTGATCGTGCTCGACGCGGGCGACCCGGTCGGGGTGGTGTCGGTGCGCGACATCATCCGTTGCTGGGCCCCGGCCCCCGAACCCGTACCGGCCTGAAGACACCCCCGGACGCACCGGGCCCGGCACTGCGCCGCGCCGGGCACCCGGCGCACCGCGCCCGGCGTCCGGATGACCGGCATCCGGCACACGAAGAGGCCGGAGCCCAGCGGCGTCCGGCCTCTTCGGTTGGTACGACAAGCGTCCGTCAGCCGCGCAGGGCCTGGACCGCGGTCTCCAGCCGCTTGCCGTAGTCGGCGTCCGCCTTGCGGAAGTTCTCGATCGCCCGCTGCGCGATGTCGTCCCGGGAGACCTTGGAGATGAACTGCGCCAGGTTCTGGATCAGGCGCTCCTTCTCCTCCTCCGACATCAGCCGGTAGAGGTTGCCCGCCTGGACGAAGTCGTCGTCCTCGGCGTGCGAGGGCGCCTCGTGGTCACCGGTCCGACCGGACACCGGGGACGGCTGCCACAGCGGCCGGCCGGTCTCCGCCGGGCCGCCGAAGCTGTTGGGCTCGTAGTTCTTGGCGCCCGCGTGACGGCCGTCGTACAGGAAGCCGTCCCGGCTGTAGGTGCGCGCCTCGGCCGCGTGCGGACGGTTCACCGGCAGGTGGTCGGCGTTGATGCCGACGCGGTAGCGGTGCGCGTCGCCGTACGCGAAGAGGCGGCCCTGGAGCATCTTGTCCGGGGACGGGCCGATGCCCGGCACGAAGTGCGCCGGCGAGAAGATCGACTGCTCGACCTCGGCGAAGATGTTCTGCGGGTTGCGGTTGAGCTCCAGCTTGCCGATCTCGATCGGCGGGTAGTCCGCGTGCGGCCAGACCTTGGTCAGGTCGAACGGGTTGAAGCGGTAGTTCGCCGCCTCGGCCGCCGGCATGATCTGCACCTGCACGGTCCAGGTCGGGAAGTCACCGCGCTCGATGGCCTCGCGCAGATCGCGCTGGTGGCTGTCCGGGTCCAGACCGGCGGTCTCGGCCGCCTCGGCGGTGGTGAGGTTCTTGATCCCCTGGTCGGTCTTGAAGTGGTACTTGACCCAGAAGACCTCGCCCGCGGCGTTGTTCCACTGGTAGGTGTGCGAACCGTAGCCGTTCATGTGGCGGTACGAGGCGGGAATGCCGCGGTCGCCGAACAACCAGGTCACCTGGTGGGTGGACTCGGGCGAGAGCCCCCAGAAGTCCCAGACGTTGTCCGCCTCCTGGGAACCGGTGTACGGGTCGCGCTTCTGGGTGTGGATGAAGTCGGGGAACTTGATGGCGTCCTTGATGAAGAACACCGGGGTGTTGTTCCCGACGAGGTCGTAGTTGCCGTCCTCGGTGTAGAACTTCAGCGCGAAGCCGCGCGGGTCGCGCACCGCGTCGGCCGAGCCGAGGCTGCCGGCGACCGTCGAGAAGCGCAGGAAGGTCTCGGTCTGCTTGCCGACCTCGGAGAGGAACGCGGCGCGGGTGTACTTCGTCACGTCCGCGGTCACGGTGAAGGTGCCGTACGCACCGGCGCCCCGCGCGTGCACGATCCGCTCCGGGATGCGCTCGCGGTTGAAGTGGGCCAGCTTCTCGATCAGGTGCTGGTCCTGGATGAGGACCGGACCGCCGACGCCCGCCGTCTCGCTGTTCTGGTTGTCCGCCACCGGAGCCCCGGACTCCGTGGTCAGCGGACCAGTGATGTTGTCCTGGACCGTCACGTGCGCCTCCTGCGTACTCGCGTTCTGTCCCTTGGTCTGGGGCTGGCCCCGATCCTACATTGGACATTGTCTAAGTCAAGAAGGCGTGGAGAGTGATAACAGATCTGGCCAAAGACTCGCCCGCTGCTACCCTTGTCCTTATCTGACTGATAGGTGAATGGCATGAGTGACCTGCTGGAACGGCTCCGGGGACGCGGCTGGAGGCTGACGGCCCAGCGGCGTGTTGTCGCCGAGGTCCTCGATGGGGACCACGTGCACTACACCGCCGACGAAGTCCACGCGCTGGCGGCCGAGCGACTGCCCGAGATCTCCCGCGCGACCGTGTACAACACCCTCGGCGAGCTGGTCTCACTCGGCGAGGTCATCGAGGTCAGCACGGACGGCAGAGCCAAGCGCTACGACCCGAACGCCCACCGCGCGCACCAGCACCTGGTGTGCGGGCGGTGCGGCACGATCCGCGATGTCCACCCGTCCGGCGACCCGCTCGCCGATCTGCCCGCACAGGAGCGCTTCGGCTTCTCGATCTCCACGGTCGAGGTGACCTACCGGGGGCTGTGCCCCGACTGTGCGGCCTGAAGGCAGCGACCCGACCGCGGCCCGACTGCGGCACGGCCCGGAGAACGGCGCGAAAGCACGGCAAGGCGACAGGGGCGGCAAGGGCGGCGAGAGCCCCCGGGAGCCGCGACAGACGGAAGGCCCGGATCCTGGAGGATCCGGGCCTTCGCCGTGGTAGCGGGGACAGGATTTGAACCTGCGACCTCTGGGTTATGAGCCCAGCGAGCTACCGAGCTGCTCCACCCCGCGTCGGTGTGCACCAACCTTAACCCGGGGTGGACGGCGGGAGCAAACCGGTTACCGGCCGGGCACCCGCCGGTGGCGCCGGGCCGGAGATCCGGCCCGGCCCCGTCACGCCGTGAGCTCCTGCTGGAGCGCGTCCCGCAGCCGCGCCGCACGCTCGGCGACCTCGGCGGGGCCGAGCTCCACCGCCCGCGCACACCACCGCTGTCCCTCGGTGAGCGCGCCACGGCGGGCCGCGAGCAGCGCGAGCCGCAGCGCGGCCCGGCCGTGCCCCGCCTCGGCCGCGCGCTTCCACCACAGGGCGGCCTCCGGCTCGCTGCCCTCCCGGGCCAGCAGCAGCCCCAGGTTGAACGCGCCGTTGCTGCTGCCCGCCTCGGCCGCGGCGCGGTACCAGCGCGCCGCCTCGACCACATCGCCACGGGCGGCCGCGAACATGCCCACGCGCACCTGGGCCCGCCGGTGGCCCTGGCGCGCGGCGCGCTCGTACCACTCCTGGTACTCGGGGACGTGCGGCCCGGAGCCGTCGTCGGGCGGCGGGACCGGGAAGCGCGTCCCGGACGAGCCGCCGAAGCCGGTGCCGGTCGCCGGGTCGGTGCCGACGGAGGAACGGTCCAGCAGCGCGGCCAGCCGGAAGGCGCCCTCGGCGCTGCCGCCGCCCGCGGCGCAGCGCAGATGGCGCTCGGCGCCCTGGAGGTCGCCGTCCCGCTGCAGGGCGAGGCCGACCTGCAGCGCCGCCTCGGTGTGCCCGTCGGCGGCGGCCCGCTCGTACCACTGCCGGGCCGCCCGCTCCTCGCCCCGGCCGGCGTACAGGATCCCCAGGTTGAACGCGGCGTCCACGCTGCCGGCCTCGGCCGCCTTGGAGAACCACGGCTCGGCGCCGGCCGCGTCGCCGCGCTGCAGCAGCAGCACGGCGACCGCGTTGGCCGCCTCGCGGTGGCCCGCGTAGGCGGCGCGGCGGTACCACTGCTCGGCCTGTGCGGTACGGCCCTGCTCGGCGCAGAGCAGCCCGAGGTTGTAGGCGCCGTTGATGTCCCCGGCGTCGAGCGCGGCGCGGTACCAGCGCTCGGCGGTCTGGGTCTCGCCCCGGTCGGCGTGGAGCGCGCCCAGCGCGTTGGCGGCGTTGCCGTCGCCGTCCTGGGCCGCGCGGTGCCACCACACGGCCGCGCTGTCGGTGTCGCCCGCGTCACGCAGCAGGAAGCCCAGCGCGCAGGCGGCACGGGCCTCGCCGTCCTTGGCCGACATCAGGTACCAGCGGCCGGCCTCCTTGGTCTCACCGCGCTTCTCCAGCAGCGTGCCGAGGTGGAGCGCGGCGCGCCGGTGGCCGCGTGCGGCGGCCTGCCGGTACCACTGCTCGGCCTCCTCCCGTCCCGCCCCGTCGGCGCCGCGGCGGCGCCCGGCCATCGTCTCCGGACCGCCGTCCGCGTCGCCGGCCCGGTCGTCGAGGATGCGGGCGAGCCGGTAGGCGGCCTCGCGGTGGCCGCGCTCGGCGGCCACGCGGAACCAGCGCTCGGCGCCGATGTCGCTGCGGTGCTCCAGCAGGTCGCCCAGCGCGTACGCGCCCAGGGTGTGCCCGGACTCGGCGGACTGGCGCAGCCAGTACTCGGCGGCGGGCTCGTCGCCGCGCTCACGGTGGTACCGGCCCAGGGCGTGGGCCGCGGCGGCGGATCCGGCGACGGCGGCGATGCGCCACCAGCCGGCCGCCTCGTCGGCGTAGCCCCGCTGGTGCAGCAGAACACCGAGGTTGTTGGCAGCGGCCCGGTCGCCCGCCGCGGTGGCGCCCCGCAGATGCGGTTCGGCACCGTCGAGGTCGCCGCGGCGCAGCAGCAGCGCGCCGAGTGCGCTCATCGCGGCGGTGTCACCGGCCTCGGCGGCGCGGCGGTGCCGGGTCTCCTCCTCGGCATCGTCATGCGTGTGCGCAAAACGCCCTGTCTCCAACAGACTGACCCTGTCCCCCATAAATCCCATCGTGGCATCACCCGCATCCGGCGTACACCTGGTATACCGCAGCCGAGGAGGTCACTTCAGCGTTTTGTCGACATGCCCACAGAGAGACAACCCAAACGCTTGTATCCGCATTCCCCGAGTGGACGCTCACAGAACACACAACAAGGCCCGGATCCTTGCGGATCCGGGCCTTGTCTGTCAGTAGCGGGGACAGGATTTGAACCTGCGACCTCTGGGTTATGAGCCCAGCGAGCTACCGAGCTGCTCCACCCCGCGTCGTGGTACGACCACCGTACCACGGCGCGCGGGACCGGCCGCCCGGCCGTTCTCCCAGGTCGTCAAGGGTCAGCCGCCCTTGGTGCCGGAGCCGTCGCCGGCGCTCTGACTCTGTGGCTGGTTCTGCTTCTGGTCCTGCTTGCCGGTCTTCTCCTCGGCCTTGGCGGCGCGGTCCAGCGCCGCCTTCAGGTCCTCCTGGGCCTTGCCGTACGCGTCCCAGTCCTGCGGCTGCTCGCGGAGCGCGTCCTGGGCGTCCTGGTAGGCGTCCTGGGCATCCTTGAGGGCCTCCTTCACCGTCGGGTTGGTGCTCGACGGCGGTTTCTGCCGGCCGTCCCCGCCCGGTGGCTGCTCCCCGGACGACTCGCCGAAGACGGCGTCCAGGGCCTCGCCCAGGGTGTCCTTGAAGACGGTCTCCTTGCCGTAGGAGACGCCCACCTTCTTCAGCAGCGGGTAGTTGGCGCTGCCACCGCGGGCGTAGACCGGCTCGATGTACAGGAAGCCCTTCTCCAGCGGGACGGTGAGCAGATTGCCGTACTCGATGTCGGAGTCGGTGCCCCTCAGGTTACGGACGAACTCGGCGACCTCCGGATCACCGTTGAGCTCGCTCTGCACCTGCTGTGGACCGGGCACGTTGGAGGTGACCTTCAGCAGTCGTATCGTGCCGTAGTCCTTGCTGTTGGCATCGGCGTCGACCGACATGAACGCGCCCAGATTGGGACGCCCGTTGGGGGTGAAGGTCGTCGTCAGCGAGAACGTCTGCGCCTTCTGGTCGGGCATCTTCATGCTCAGGTAGTACGGCGGCACCGCGTCCCCGTCCTTCTGCGTCGGGTCGTCCGGCACCTGCCAGGCGTCACTGCCGCTGTAGAACTGCTTGGGGTCGGTGACGTGGTAGCGGGTCAGCAGCTCGCGCTGGACCTTGAACAGGTCCTGCGGATACCGCAGGTGCTCCATCAGTTCGCCGCTGATCTTCTCCTTGGGCTCCACCGTGCCCGGGAACGCCTTCTCCCAGGTCTTCAGGACCGGGTCCTTGGTGTCCCACTCGTAGAGCTTGACGGTGCCGTCGTAGGCGTCCACCGTCGCCTTCACCGAGTTGCGGATGTAGTTGACCTTGTTCTGCTGCGCCACCACCGAGCGGTCCCCGTCGCTCAGCGAGTCGGCGGTGCTGTCGCCCAGGGTCGTCCGCGAGGCGTACGGATAGCCGTTGGACGTGGTGTAGGCGTCGACGATCCACTGGATCCGGCCGTTCACCACCGCCGGATAGGCGTCACCGTCGATGGTCAGCCAGGGGGCGACCTTCTCGACGCGCTCCTTGGGGGTGCGGTTGTAGAGGATCCGCGAACCGTCGCCGATCGCGCCCGAGTAGAGGATCTGGGGCTCGCCGAACGCCACCGCGTAGGCGGCGCGGTTGATCGGGTTGGAGAGGCTGACCCCGCTCTTGCCCTTGTAGCTGGTGGTCTTCTCGCCGTTCTTCTCGTAGTCGAGCTCCTTCTGCGGGCCGCCGACTATCGAGTACTGGTTGGTCTTCTCGCCGTAGTAGACCTGCTGGGTGTAGGTGCCGACCCCGCCGCCGCTCGACCCCTTGGTGGGCAGTCCGGACTCGGTGAAGTCCGGGGAGCCGGCCGGGTCCGCGTTGGGATCGGTCGTGGTGCCCTTCGCCGTCACCAGGCCGTAGCCGTGGGTGTAGGTGAAGTGGTCGTTGATCCAGTTCCGCTTGGGGATGCCGTTGAGGTCCAGCTCGCGCACACCGACGACGGTGTCCTGGTCCTTGCCGTCGGCGTCCTTGTAGCGGTCGACGTCGAGCGTCGAGGGGAACTGGTAGTACTTGCGCTCCTGCTGGAGCTGCTGGAACGTCGGCGAGATGACGCTGGGGTCGATCAGCCGGTAGCTGGCCGTGGTGTTGGCGGCCTTGCGGAGCGCCTCACCGCCCTCGCTGTCGTTCTTGCCGGAGTAGTCCGCCACCTTGGAGTCGTCGATGCCGTACGCCTGGCGCGTGGCCTCGATGTTCTTCTGGATGTACGGCGCCTCCTTGGCCTGCTCGTTCGGCTGGACCTGGAACTTCTGCACGATCGCCGGGTAGAGCCCGCCGATCAGGATCGCCGACAGCACCATCAGGCCGAAGCCGATGACCGGCAGCTGCCAGGTGCGGCGCCACAGCGTCGCGAAGAAGAGCACCGCGCAGATGGCCGCGATGCAGAACAGGATCGTCTTGGCGGGCAGATAGGCGTTGGCGTCCACATAGCGCAGACCCGTCCAGTTGCCGGTCGCCTTGAAGTCGCTGGACTTCACCGCGAGGCCGTAGCGGTCCAGCCAGTACGCCACCGCCTTGAGCGCGACGAAGACGCCGAGCAGCACCGACAGATGGCCGGTGGCGGCGGCGGTCGCGCGGGCGCCGGGGCTGGTGACCCGCAGCCCCCCGTAGAGGTAGTGCACCAGGGCGGCGGCGATGAGCGAGAGCACCGTGGCCGCGAAGCCGAAGCTCAGCAGGAAGCGGTACCAGGGCAGGTCGAAGGCGTAGAAGGCCACGTCCTTGTGGAACTGCGGGTCCTTCTGGCCGAACGGCACCCCGTTGACCCACAGCAGCCAGATGCGCCACTGGCCGGCCGCCGAGGCGCCCGCGATCAGCCCGACCAGGGCGGTGACCGCGAGCAGCACCCACTTCTTGAACGGCGCGATGCCCATCCGGTAGCGGTCGAGGCTCTGCTGCTCCATGGACATCGCGCTCAGCGGCGGCCGCAGCCGGTGCGCCAGCCAGATGTTGATCCCGACGGCCGTGGCCATCAGCACGCCGAAGACGAAAAACAGCCCGATCTTCGTCTTCAGCGTGGTGCTGAAGACGGAAGAGTAATGAAGTGAGCGATACCAGAGCCAATCCGTCCAAAAACCGGCAAACATGACAAAGAGCATGGCCAACACGGCCAGCACGCCCAGGGTCATGAGCAGGGTCCGGGCACGCCGGGACGGTCGGCCGACTCTGATCCGCGGCCCCGTCGGGCCTCCGCCGCGGTCCGGCATCTGGAAAGCCAAGGTGCGCACCTCGAAGTTCGCTGTTGGTTGAGGGGACCCTGAACTCCAGGGCCCACCTGATGCAACTTACTCAGGCTTTACTCAGTTCCCGTTTCCGGGTCCGAACAGGGCACGATATGAACCATGTCCAACGCAACCCCCGGAACCGGCCCGCTGGCCGCGAATCCGCTGACCCGAGCCGTCCTCGAGATCGACGAGTACGCCTCCGGCCTCGGCTGGGACCAGCCCGCCCGGCTCTTCGCCCTCGTCGACACCGCCCGGCTGCGCGCCGAGGAGCCCGGCCTCGCCGCCCAGCTCGGCCTCGGCGAGGGCGGGACGGAGACCGCCTCCCTGACCCCCGTCGAACAGGACGAGCTGCCCTCCGGCGCGCCGCTCGACGAGTTCCTCGCCACCATCGCCTGGCCGGACGCCGTGACCGGCTGCGCCCTGACCGTGGAGCGGCAGATGCTGCCGCCGTCCGCCGAGGGCGCGGTGCCCGAGGGCCTGGACGAGGCCGAACTGGCCACCTGGGTCGCCGGTCATCCGGACCGCCAGGAGGTCCGGATGACCGTCGCCGTGCTGCGCGACGGCACCCGCGAGTCGGCCCTGCGGCTGCGCGAGAAGGACTCCCCGACCGAGGTGCTCACCGGGGCCGGTCTGGTGCCGGGGCTGGCGGACGCGCTCGCCGCCACCTTCGCCACCGACTGACCCCCGCGACGGGGGCGCCGCTCAGCCCGTCGTGCACGCCGGCAGACCGGCGGTGTCCCCCTTACGGATCTTCTCGAGCGCCTTCAGGGCGTCGTCGATGGTGTGCACCTTGACCAGCCGCAGCCCGCTCGGCACGTCCTTGGCGGCGGCCGCGCAGTTCTCCTTGGGCGTGAGGAAGAAGCGGGCGCCCGCGTTCCGCGCGCCGATCGTCTTCATCTCGATGCCGCCGATCGGGCCGACCGTGCCCTTGTCGTCGATGGTGCCGGTGCCCGCGATGAACTTCCCGCCGGTGAGATCACCGGGCGACAGCCGGTCCACGATCCCCAGCGCGAACATCAGGCCCGCGCTGGGCCCGCCCACGTCCGCCAGCTTGATGTCGATCCGGAACGGGAAGGTGTAGTCGACCCCGGCCTGGATGCCCACGATGGCGCGGGAGCGGCCCTCGTCCGCCTTCGCGGTGGTGATGGTGACCCGCTCCTCGCCGGTGGGCTGCTTGCCGCGCTTCTCCGCCGCGGCCACCTCCTTGGCCGGGATGACCGAGAAGGCCACCTTCTGGCCCGGCTTGTGCTTGGTGACCAGCTTGGCGACGTCATCGGGTTCGCGCACCGCCGTGCCGTCCACCGACTTGATCACATCGCCCGCGTGCAGCCTGCCCTGGGCCGGGGCGCCCTTCTGGACGGCACCGACGATGACGTGCGAGGTGACCGGCTTCTTCAGCGCCCGCAGCGCCGCGACCTTGGCGGACTCCTGGGACTGGGTGAACTCCTCGGCGTTCTGCTGGTCGACCTCGTCCGGGGTCTTGTTGTCCGGGTAGAGGGTGCTGTGCGGCACGACCACGTCATCGTGGGACAGCCAGCCGTAGACGGCCTCCACGAGGTTCATCCGGTACTCGGAGCCGGTGACGCGGACCGTGGTCATGTTCAGATGGCCACCAGTGGTCTCACAGTCCTTGTGGCCGGAGATCTGCAGCACGCACTCACCGTTGTGCTCGCCCAGGGTGTTGTACGTCGGTCCGGGCGACATCGCCGCGTACGGCACCGGGATCAGCACTCCGGCGCAGAGCAGCGCGATCAGCATCAGAAGGGAGGCGAGCATCGTCGCAGTGCGGCGTGGCATGGAACGACAGTACGGGACGGGTCCGTCAGTCCACCGTCGGGGCCGTCCGTACGAGGGGCGGTGCGGACGGGGCGCGGACGGGGCGAGGACGGGGCGAGGACGAGGCGCGGTCAGACCGCGGCGTCCGTATCGGAGGGCCGGCGTTCCATCGCCTCGCGGAAGCGGGCGTACCCGGCCAGTTCGGCCACGTCCCCCGCGGACTTCCGTTTGCCGGCGCGTGCGGCTATGCCGGCGTATATGGCCGCGGCTATGGCCGCGAACAGCGGAATCAGCAACCAGAGAAGCGCACCCACAGCGGCCTCCCGACCCGTGGAAAAAGGCGCGGCACGACAGCCGCGACTGACAGATGAGCAGATTAATCCTCTGCCCCGTCAACGCTCACGGCAGGGTAGGGGTTACGCAAGCGGAGTACACCCTTCCGTGGCCCGCCGCACGCTGGAGCCCCCCGTTCCCCTTACGCCCCGCTCTCCCGTCACCCCTGACGAGGCGCTTACGCGCCCACCTGCCCTCCCGTCACCCGACCACCACCCCGCAACGAGCGCTACGCGCCCACCCGCCCTCCCGTCACGCGCCCACCCATTCTTCGGTGCCGTCCGCGAACGTCTGGTGCTTCCAGATCGGGACCTCGCGCTTGAGGTCGTCGATCAGCCGGCGGCAGGCGGCGAACGCCTCCGCGCGGTGCGGGCAGGAGACGGCCACCACCACGGCCAGATCCCCGATCGCCAGATCGCCCACCCGGTGCACGGCGGCCAGCGCGCGCACCGGGAAGTCGGCCACGACTTTCTCGGCCACCCGGCGCAGCTCGGCCTCGGCGGTGGGATGCGCGGAATAGCCGAGGGCGCCGACCTCCGCGCCGCCGTCGTGGTTGCGCACGGTGCCCACGAACAGCGCCGTGCCACCCGCCGCGGCATCGCCCACCGCCCCGAACACCTCGTCCACGGAGAGCGGTGTGTCACGGACGGCGAGCAGCCGGATGGGCTCGGCGGCCGCGAGTTCGCCGGGGTGATCGTACGAATGTGCCATGCCGTCCATCCTGCCGTACCGTCCCTCCTCGTGGAATGAAGGGAACCCTCGGATACCGGATCCCGGAAAGAGTCTTCCGGTCCTGTCCGGGCCGAACCTGCCCCCTGACCGCCGCCCGCGTCGGACCTGGCCCGTCGGACCTGCCGACCGCCCGCGTCGGACCTGCCCGCCTGCCCGGCCCGCCGGACCGCGCCGGATCCGCCGCCGGGGTCCGCGTCAGGCCCTGCGGCGTGCCTTACGGGCGCGGCGCACGATCGCCGCGGTGCCCACCAGCGCCACCGTCGCGCCCGCGGCGCCCAGCGTCGTGGCGTCCTTACGGCCCAGGCGCCGGCCCGCGACCGTATGGCGGCCGGAGACCTCTTCCAGCAGCTCCGCCAGGACCTCCTCATTGGTCCAGCGCGGCCGCCAGCCCGCCGCGTGCAGCCTGCTGCCGCTGACCGCCCAGGGGTGCATCGTGTACGCGAGGTCCCCGGCCGGGGACGGCGTCAGTCCCAGCCGGTGCAGCCGGGAGGCGGCGCCCAGGGCGACCGCCGACGGCAGCTCCATGCGCCGGATACCGGACAGCTCCTCGACCTCCTCCTGCTCCAGCCAGCCCTCGCAGCCGACCGCGAGTTCGCCCTCGACCTTCTCCAGGGCGGCGTACTCCAGCGCCGTCACCAGGTCCTCCACATGGCAGAACTGCCAGGTGGGACGGGATCCGGCGACGACCAGCAGACGCGGTGACTCGAAATAGCGGGTGAGCGCGGTGTCCGTGCCGCCGACCAGGATCGCCGGGCGCACCACGGTCACGTTCAGCCCCGGATGCGCCCGGGGCGCGCGCTCCCCCAGCCGCTCGATCTCCAGCAGGTCGCCGACGCCGGTGGCCTCGGCGGTCGCCCGCAGCTCGGCGTCCTCGGCGAGCGGCACGTCGTTGTCGGGAAGCGCGCCGTAGACCATCGCGGAGGTGCACAGCACCACCCGGCGCACCCCGGCCGCCGCGGCGGCCGTCAGGACGGTCTGGGTGCCGCGCACGTTGTAGGCGGTGCGGGCGGCGGAGTCGGTGCCCAGGTCCAGGTCGACGGCGAGGTGGACCACCACATCGGCGCCGCGCAGCTTGTCGGCGATGGCCGGATCGCGGACGTCCAGCACATGCCACTGCGCCTCGGTCACCTCACCGCGGCGTTCATCGATGGCCAGGACCTGCTTGACCTCTTCGGACTCCGCGAGCCGCTGCGTGAGCAGGGCACCTGAGCCCGAGGCGGCGCCGGTCACCGCCACGACGGGTCGTCGTACGGCGGGGGCCGTGTCGTTTCGCGCAGCGCGAACTTCTCGGTCTGGGGAACTCACCGGGCGTCTCCAGCGGTTGTCTTCAGTACGCAGCGCATGCACGCATACGTACCAGGTGACGTCCATCCTGCCGCAGGGCGGCGATCAGCGAAGCACCGAGCCCGGAAACCGGCGAGGTGTCTAGGCTGGGTGGTGATGTCGGGCATCCGCCGCCGGCCCGGGGCCGGTGGCCCAACGAGCCGAGGAAACCCGTGAGTGACACCCCATTCGGATTCGGCCTTCCGCCGGAGGAGCCGGAGGACGGCGACGACGGCAAGAAGAAGGGCGGCCAGGGCGGCGAGCAGGGCCCCGCGAATCCCTTCGGGTTCGGCGGCGGAACCGGCGGCGCGGGCGGCGCGGAGAATCCGTTCGCCGCGATGTTCGGTTCGCTGAACCCTGGCGACCTGGGCGCGGCCTTCCAGCAGCTCGGGCAGATGCTCTCCTACGAGGGCGGCCCGGTGAACTGGGACATGGCCAAGGACATCGCGCGGCAGACCGTGGCGCGCGGCACCGCCGACGGCAGCAAGGACGAGAGCGTCGGCCCCGCCGACCGGGACGCCGTCCAGGAGGCCGTGCGCCTGGCGGACCTGTGGCTGGACGGGGTCACCTCGCTGCCCTCGGGCTCGGCGAGCGCGGTGGCCTGGAGCCGCGCCGAGTGGGTCGAGGCGACGCTGCCGGTGTGGAAGGACCTGGTGGACCCGGTCGCCGAGCGGGTCGGTGCCGCCATGGGCGATGTGCTGCCCGAGGAGATGCAGGCCATGGCCGGCCCGCTGCTCGGGATGATGCGCTCCATGGGCGGTGCCATGTTCGGCACCCAGATCGGGCAGGCGCTGGGCGTGCTGGCCGGCGAGGTGGTCGGTTCGACCGACATCGGGCTGCCGCTCGGCCCCGCGGGCAAGGCGGCCCTGCTGCCGGTCAACATCGCGGCGCTCGGCTCCGGTCTCGGCGTGCCCAAGGAGGAGGTCCGGCTGTATCTGGCCCTGCGCGAGGCGGCCCATCAGCGGCTGTTCGCCCATGTGCCGTGGCTGCGCTCGCACCTCTTCGGTGCGGTCGAGGGCTACGCCCGCGGCATCAAGGTCGACACCGCCAAGCTCGAGGACGCGGTCGGCCAGCTCGACCCGACCCACCCCGAGCAGCTGCAGGAGGCGCTCCAGCAGGGCATGTTCCAGCCCGAGGACACCCCCGAGCAGAAGGCCGCGCTGGCGCGTCTGGAGACCGCTCTGGCCCTGGTGGAGGGCTGGGTGGACGCGGTGGTGCACGCCGCCGCCAAGCCGCATCTGCCGTCCGCCGACGCCCTGCGCGAGACGCTGCGGCGGCGCCGGGCGAGCGGCGGCCCCGCCGAGCAGACCTTCGCCACGCTGATCGGCCTGGAGCTGCGGCCGCGCCGGCTGCGGGACGCCTCCCGGCTGTGGGCCTCCCTGACCGACGCCCGCGGCCTGGAGGGGCGCGACGGGCTGTGGGCGCATCCGGACATGCTGCCGACCGCCCAGGACCTCGACGACCCGGACGGCTTCGTCCACCGCGAGCAGCTGGACTTCTCCGAGCTGGACAAGATGCTCGGCGAGGCGGCGGGCGGCCGGGCCCCCCAGGACGGCCCCGGCCGACCCGACCTCCGTAAGGACCGCGAGGACGGCGGTGGGGACGGTAGGGACGGCAACGACGGCGGCGACGGCAAGGACGGCAGGGACGACGACCGGGGCGACGGCGAGCGGTGAGTCTGCACCAGGACGCGGCGCGGGTGCTCACCGAGTGGTCCGCGCCCGATGCCGCCCAGGAGCGGCTGCGGAAGCAGTACGGCGATCATCTGGCCGCCTATCCGGACGGTATGTGGAAGGCGTGCGGGGACGGCCACATCACGGCGAGCGCGCTGGTGATCGACCCGGACCGGGAGCGCGTGCTGCTCACCCTGCACCGGAAGCTGCGGATGTGGCTCCAGATGGGCGGCCACTGCGAGCCGGACGACGCCACGCTCGCGGGCGCGGCGCTGCGCGAGGCCACCGAGGAGTCCGGGATCGAGGGGCTGGCGCTGCTGCCGGGCGGCCCGGTGCGGCTCGACCGGCACCACACCCCCTGCGCCTGGCACATGGACGTCCAGTACGCGGCGGTGGCCCCCCGGGGAGCGGTGGCCGCGATCAGCGACGAGTCGCTGGATCTGCGCTGGTTCGGCTACGACGAGGTGGCGGCCGTCGCCGATGAGTCGGTGCGGCACCTGGTCACGCGCACGCGTGCGCTGGTCTCAAGCTGATTCCCAGCTGATCCGAAGCTGATCACAAGCTGAGCCGAAGCTGGTCTGTAAGCGATCCGGAGCGCGCGCCGGCCGCGGGCCCGAGGTCCGCGGCCGGCGCGTCGTCGGCCCCGGTCAGTTGCTGAAGATGTTGCCCTGGTTCTGGCCACGGGCGCCCTGCTGGCCCATGCCGAACTGCGCGGCCACCCCGCCCCCGATCATCGCGTTCTGCGGCGGGAGCAGCTCGCTGGGCTGCACCAGGGCATAGCCCTGGCCGAGGAAGCTGAGCTCCCAGCCCTCGCCGGTGTTGCCGCGCCGCCGCCAGACGCCCGAGGAGTGCGTCTGGGCCTGCATCTGGACCCGTAGCGAGCTGGACCAGGCGACGATGGCGTCCGCGTCGACGTTGACGTACTTGTCGGGGGTGATCTGGAGCATCAGCGGCTGTCCCGAGGTCATCAGCGCGACCTTGCCCTGGCCGGAGATGTTGAGGTTGTACTTGCCGGAGCCGGAGATCCCGTACTGGCTGTCCACCGCGATCGTCTCCCAGTGGAGCGTGGAGTCGAGCGCGAGCACATAGGAGCTGTCGACGGTCAGCCCGTCGTGGTCCACGTCCATCACATGGATGTGCTGGGCGAGGTTGGCCAGGTAGACGGTGCCCTGCCCGGAGCAGCGCATCAGGTCCAGGCCCTCACCGGCACGGCTCCGGGCGGTGCGCTGCCCCGGCGTCTGGTACTCGCCGTCGAACTCGATCAGCCCCTGATAGGCGACCATGCTGCCCTTACGCGCGAGCACGTCCTCGTGGCCGCTCAGGGCGACCCGCAGCAGCTGCGGGTTCTGGAGCGCGTAGCGCTCCTGCGTCTGGGCCTCGGTAAAGGCGAAAAGCGGGCTCTGCATCTGGTGTCCCTCCCCCTCAGCCCCGGGCCCGGAGCCGGTCGGTGCTGTCCTCACTGGGCTGTACGACGACGAAGCCCTGCCCGGAGAAGCCGAGCTGATACGCCTCGCCGCTGCCCCGGCCGATCAGGGACGACGCCTTGAAGCTGCGCTTGCCCTTCACCTTGAGCCCGGAGGACCAGGCCACGAGCGCGTCCGGGTCCACATAGGTCTCGTCCTCGCCGCGGCCGCAGTCGACGACGATGGGGGTGCCGCGGGAGGTCAGGGCGACCCAGCCGGTGCCGGAGACGCCCACGTTGAACAGGCCCTGCCCGGCGAACTTGGCGATGCCCTTGACCCGCTCCACGCCCCACTGGAGATGCGCGTCGAAAGCGAGGAGGTTGGTGCCGTTGACCGACAGCGCGTCGCCGCCGAGATTGACGCAGACGATGTCGGCCCCGTAGTCGGCGAGGTAGAGCAGCCCGTCGCCGCTGCACCGCATCAGCGGGGCGCCCTCACCGGTCAGCCACTGGGAGGCCATCTGCCGTACCGCGGGCGGGTTGGGCTCGTACTGGACGAAGCCCTCGTAGGCCACCATCGAGCCGGTGCGGGCGAAGAGGTCCTGGCCGCTCTGCATGGCGACCTTGAGCATGCTGGAGCCGTGGTTCTCCATGCGGGCGGCGACCGGGGCAGGTGCGAAGCCCGAAATCATTTGCTGGTCCATGCCGGGCTCCTTCAGACCTCGTAGGGCTGGACGACGATGAAGTTGCCGGGCGCGCCGCGGAACTGGAGGTTCACGGTCTCCCCGCTGTGGCCGGGGTAGGCGCTGCGGCGCAGCCGCACCTGGCTGGAGATGATCACCTGCGCTCCGGCGGACCACGCGACGACGGCGTTGCTGTCGGCGAAGGTGGTCGGGGTGACGGGGAGGACGACCGGAGTGCCCTCGGTCTTCACCACGACGGTTCCGGTGCCCTGGAACTGCATGGTGAACAGCGCCCCGCCGGGGATGCCGTGGCCCTCGATCCGGCGCACCTCGTGGTGCAGCGACTCGTCGAAGGCGAGCACGTTCTCGGCGGCGACACAGATGGCGTCGCCCTGGAGCTCGATCGGGTGGAGTTCGGCGGCGTTCTCGGCGAGGAAGACCTGGCCCTGGCCGGTGCAGCGCATCAGCTGCATCTCCTGGCCGGTCGCGTTGCCGACGATCCGGCCGCGGAAACCGGCGCCCTTGTAGCTGAAGTCGACCTTGCCCTGGTAGAGCACCATCGTGCCCTGGCGGGCGAGCACGGGCTGTCCGCCGACGCCGAGGTCGACCCGCATCAGCCGGGAGTTCTGAGGCGTCCAGCGCTGACCGGTGGGCGCCTCGCGGTACTTGGCGAGCGCGGCCTGGACCCCGGGGGCGTCACCGCCCTCGGGGACGCCCATGGGCTGCGGCTGTCCGTAAGGGGCGGGCCCGCCCGGCTGACCGGGCTGTCCGGGATACGGCGGGGTGGGGGGCCGGCCGTACGGCGCGGGGGCGGGCGGGGTCTGGCCCGGCCCCCTGCCGAACGGGGGCTGCTGGCCCGGGAACTGTCCCGGCGGACCGGGCGGCGGCACCTGGCCGGGCGGCACCATGGGCGCGGCGATGGTGGGGGCGCCGTGCATCTGCGGGGTGCCGGGGGCGGGCGGCTGGACGCCCTGGGGCGGGGTGCCGTACGGCGTTCCCTGCGGAGGCGTACCGGGAGCGGGCATTCCCTGAGGCGGCGGCGCCTGGGGAGGCATTGCCTGGGGCGGCTGTCCGTGAGGCGG